>JAIRVW010000372.1 GCA_031253705.1 Brucellaceae bacterium | reverse complement strand
ACCGGCGCGATACTGGCCGCGAACGGTGTTTTCCTGCACATTGGTTGCGGTAATCGGTACGAGCGAGCGCAGCACTTTGACCTTCTCGTCATGAACGGCATCGGCCTCCAGTGAGGCAGGCGGTTCCATAGCAACAAGGCAGAGCAATTGCAGCATATGGTTCTGCACCATATCGCGCAGTGCACCGGCCGTATCGTAATAGCCAGCACGCCCTTCAAGGCCGACAGATTCCGCAACCGTAATCTGCACATGGTCGATATGTGCAGAATTCCACAGCGGCTCATAAAGCGCATTGGCAAAGCGCAGTGCCATCAGGTTCTGCACGGTCTCTTTGCCGAGATAATGGTCGATACGAAAGATCTGGTCTTCGCGGAAAACACTGCCGATCGTGTCATTGAGAATTTGTGCCGAAGCAAGATCACGGCCGATTGGCTTTTCAACGACAATGCGGGTCTGATCCGTAATCAGATCATTGTTTTTGATTTGTTTTGCAATATCGCCGAACAGGCTCGGACTGACGGCCAGATAAAAAGCGCGGATATCCGCAGGCTTGTTATTGATCAGCTTTTTCAGCTCCGGCCAGCCCTGATCGGACTTGGCATCAATGGCGACATAGGAAATGCGCTGCAGGAACTGTTCAATCTGCTCTTCGTCAATCTCATCTTGTTTGACGTGCTCATGAATCGCGTTGCGTGCAAATTCCTTATACTCGGCCACGCTCATTTCACTGCGCGATGCACCGATAATGCGGGTCGGGTCGCTGAACTGTCCGGAACGCTGACGCTGATAAAGGGCAGGGATCAGTTTGCGTTCGGCAAGGTCGCCCGAACCGCCGAAAACGATGCAGTCAAAGGGCTCTACCGGAATTGTCTGGCTGGTCATGAACCTGTCTCTTTATTCGCTTTTGTCTGATCACTGATGATGCTGTGTTCAGGATATGGAGAGAAAGTGGTGGGATTGGGTCGGATCGTCATTATCAACGAAGCAGTGATTTGTACTATAATCTAGCGAATTATCATCGTTGACAATAGCGGTTTTTTAAATCGATTTAATGAATATTGATTGAAACCTTGGAAAGGGCGGGGCGGGCGGCAAACATATCTGTTACCGGCCGAAGATTCCCTTCGCAGATGAAATGCTTTATGCATAAGGGTAACTGATTTGCTCAGCAGTTTCAGTATCAGAGACTGCTTTCGGAAGGTTTTGGAGAAGAGTATGGCACGATTAAAAGATAAAGTGGCTATTGTTACCGGTGCCGGTTCCGGCTTTGGTGAAGCAATCGCCCGCCGGTTTGCGCAGGAAGGCGCAAAGGTCACTGTTGCCGATATTAATCCGAAACGTGCCAATGATGTCGCAAGCTCTATCGGCAAAAATGCAGTGCCGCTGGCTGTTGATGTGTCGCGCAAAGACGATGTTGAGCGGCTGGTCGGCACGACTTTGCAGCAGTTCGGCCGTCTTGATATCATGGTCAATAATTCCGGTTTTGCTTATAAAAATATGTTGCTGACCGATGTGCCGGAAGACAGCTTTGATCTGATCACGGCTGTGAATATGAAGGCACTGTATCTGTCCACGCTGGCCGTTGTGCCGGTGATGCGTAAATTCGGCGGTGGTTCAATCATTAATACTGCGTCGATCACGGCGAAACATCCGCGTAAGGGGCTGACCTGGTACAATGCCTCAAAAGGCTGGGTGCTGAGTGCGACCAAGTCCATGGCGCTTGAGCTGGCGGAGTATAAAATCCGCGTCAATGCCATCTGTCCCGCAGAAAGTGAGACGGATACTCTGAAAATGATCCTTGGCATGGATAGTGATGAAGTCCGTGCGGAAATGAAGGCTTCGATCCCGCTTGGCCGTTTCTCTCTGCCGGATGATATTGCCAATGCCGCTTTGTGGCTGGGCAGTGACGAGGCTTCCTTTGTTACCGGCACATCTGTTGATGTGGATGGCGGCTACAGCCTGTAAAAGAATATAGTCTGATAAGAAAAAGCCCCGCCGGTTATGTGCAACCGGCGGGGCTTTTTTGTTTGGTCGTGCTTTATATCCGGTCCATCATGGCGAACCATGAGAGTGCCAGAAACAGCAGCGGTGCGCGGAAGGTGCGGCCACCCGGAAATGCCGGTACTTTCAGCATTTCAAACTGGCGCAGGCGCTCGCGATTGCCGGTGACAGTCTCGGCATAGAGTTTGCCCATAAAATTGGCGAGCATCACGCCATGGCCGGAATAGCCGCCCGCGCTGATCACATTCGGCATCACTTCACGCACAAATGGCTGACGCGGCATGGTGATACCGACCGAGCCGCCCCAGCTATGGGTGATCTCAATATCGTTGAGCTGCGGATAGATTTCTGTGATCTGGCGGCGGATATGGGTGGCAATGTCGCGCGGATTATCTGCCGTATAGGCTTCACGTCCGCCAAAGAGCAGGCGGCCGTCTTTAGAACGACGGAAATAGCGCACGACAAAACGGGAGTCATCGACAGATTCACCGCCGTTTAAAATACCGTAAGAGGCATCAAGCGGAACTGTTGCCCCGATGAAGGAGCGGATCGGCATAACATGGGCGGCGCTGACAGGTTCCAGATTGCCGCCATAGGCATTGACCGCAATCAGCGCCTGTTCGGCATTGATGATGCCGCGTGCGGTTTTAACAATAACACGGCCATTGGATGAGGTAATGCCGGTGGCCTTGCTGTTTTCATAGAGCTTTGCACCGGCCTGTGCTGCGGTTTTGGCCAGCCCGATCAGCAATTTCATCGGGTGGATGTGACCGGTGCCGCTGTCATAAGTACCGCCGAAATAGCGCTTTGAACCGAGTTTTTCGGCAACCTCATCGCGCTCCATATAGCGCAGATGCGGATAGTTGAAGCGCGATACCATGATTTCGCTATGGGCTTTATATTGCTTTTCATAACGCTGCTTATGCGTTACGGACATGTGCCCCTGCACATATTCCATGTCGATATTGTGCTGCACAGCAAAGCTTAAAAGATGATGTTTGGCTTCTTCGGCGAGATCAAACAAGGCTTTGGCATGGTCAAAACCATATTGCTTTTCCAGATCTTCCGCACCGCAACGCTGGCCGGTATTCAGCTGGCCGCCATTGCGCCCTGATGC
>JAIRVW010000225.1 GCA_031253705.1 Brucellaceae bacterium | reverse complement strand
ATATCACGGTGCGCAGTGAACAAGGCAAGCCGGTAGCCGGTCATCTTTATATTGCACGCAAGGCTTAAAGCCTGAAAACAATGAGCTATAAAGCGGCAAACCACCATTTGCCGCTTTATCTGCATATCAGTTAGTTCCATAATCTATCTTATGTGATCAAAATGTAAGGTAATATAACGATGACCAGTCCTTGCCTGAGCTGCGAAATCACATCCGGTCAAAGAGATATCGGTGATGGTTTCATTTATGAGAATGACTATTTTCATGCGCATCAGGATGTTGCCTATCCCGTTGCCGGTCAGGTCATAGTTGCCGCGAAAAGACACTTCAAACTCTTGACCGAAATGAGTCTTGCAGAAATGGCAGCCTTTCTGCCTCTGGTGCAACAAATCCGGCAGCAACAGCTAACCGTGCTTGGTATTGAGTACGTATATTATTTTTACAATGAAGATACGACGCATCATTTTCACCTCTGGATGGTGCCACGTTACGACTGGATGAGCCAATTCGGTAAATCCGTTGAAGCCGTTCGTCCGGCTTTATATCATGCACGGGATAAGATGAACTCTGAGGCTCATCGTCTGGCTGTCACGCAAGCAGCGCAAAAGCTTAAAGACGCAATGGCAATGCTGTCAGAATAAAGATAATGTGACTGCAGATCGCTGACTTTTGTTTAAAAATTCCTGTAAAATGAATGCTATACGCTTGATATAAGGATGAATGTAATGAAAGCACTCCCATTGCCTTTGCGCGGACAATGCCGATGTGGGCAGGTCAAAGTCGAGGTCAGTGCAGCACCGGTAATGACGGCTGCGTGTCATTGCACAGGCTGTCAGTCAATGAGCAGCAGCGCTTTTTCATTAACCGCCATGATCCCCTCGTCCGGTTTTAAAGTAACCGAAGGTGAGCCGGTTATCGGCGGCTTACACGGCCCCGAACAACATCATTATTTTTGCCCGCATTGCATGACATGGATGTTCACGCGTCTTGAAGGTTTCGATGCTTTCGTCAATGTGCGGCCAACACTGCTTGATGACCGCACATGGTTTGTGCCTTTCATTGAAACCATGACAAAAGAAAAACTGCCTTGGGCGCAAACGCCGGCGGTCTATCATTATGAAGCTTTTCCGCCTTTTGAAGATTTCGAAAAACTGATGACAGAATTTGCATCTGCATAAAAGCATGCAGGCTATGCGTTCACCACTCATAGCCTGCACATTATCAGTGGCTGCTGACGATTGTGCCGAATTCCATGCTCACAGGTTCGATCAGCGCCAGAAATGCGTTGCAAACAGGCTGATCCTGCCAGCTTGCACAGATCGCTTTTGCATGGTCTTCACTGGTGGCAAAGGCAATATCCAGAAATACGTCGTCACTGAGTTTCACCAAATGCTGGGCATACCAGCCGGTCTGCAAAGCCAGATGTGATGCAATCATTGTCGCATAGGCTGCACGCAATGCCTCTTCGGTAATACCGCTTTTCAGGCGAAAGCGCCCTATTTCAATACCGGTAATATTCACAGTCTTATTTGCACCACTTACTGTTTCAGCCAAATTCATCATCAAACTCCTTCATGTGAGAAGCAGCGTATAAACAATTACCCCTGACAGTTTTTGTCAGGATGGTGTAAAGCTGTATGCATGAGAACATTTCGGCTTTTCACACTTCTGGATCATCTGCGTGGCAAGACAGAACCGGTTTCGGCTGAGAAACTGGCACAGGAACTGCAGGTTTCCACGCGCACGATTTATCGGGACATGGCAACCTTGCAGGCTATGGGCGCGCCCGTACGCGGCGAAGCAGGAATGGGCTATCAGCTTGAAAAGGGTTATTTTCTGCCGCCCCTGCACTTTGATCCTGACGAACTTGACGCGCTGATGCTGGGTACCCGCCTGATCGCAGCACGCGGTGATGATGCACTTGCTGCTGCTGCCCGACGTGTAACGGCAAAAATCAGTGCAGCGATCGGTCATGACGATGGTGAAAACTATGCGCGTTTGCCGCTCCGTGCAGCAACCAGACAAAGCACGGAGCATGAAAAAGCAGCCACACATCTGGCGCAACTCAGACAGGCTATACGTGACAGAGCTGTGCTCGATATCAGCTATTCTGATTTGCAGGATAAACGCAGCCGGAGAAATGTACGGCCGCTTGGTTTAACTGTGTTTGATACGGTCTGGCTACTGACCGTCTGGTGTGAAAACAAAAATGATTTCCGTAATTTACGCGCAGACCGGATTGAAGATATTCAGCCTGCCGGACGGCTCTTCAAGCCGGAAAGAGGCAAGCGTTTTGAGGATTATCTCAAAACGCTTAGCTGATCCTGATCAGGCTTTCTCTTTACGGGGAGCTGAGAGAATAACAAGGCAGGAGATCACCAGAACAGTGCCGAGCCAGCCCAAGGGTGACAGGCTCTCACCAACAATAACAACGGCAAGCAAAGCCGCAATAACCGGCTCAATCAGCGTGATGGTGGTTGCCGTGCTGACAGGAATACGCGCCAGCGCATAGCCAAACAGCACATAGCCGGTAAACATCGGAATAACGGCCATATAAGCGCCGACCAAAGCATTATTCCATGAAGATAATAATGCACCGCCGGTAATCAGCAAAACCGGCATCAGCAATATGCCGCCTGCTCCGAAAATCGAGCCCATAGCCGCTTTTGATGAAATGCCTTTGCACATCAGCCGGTGCGCTGCCCAGGCATAAAGCGCGTAAGTCAGGCCGCCGAGCAAGCCTAGAAACACACCGGCCACAGTTTGCCAGCCCGAAACGAGCGTGGCATCAGTCTTATATTCGCTGTGCCCGAAGAAGCAGAGCAGCACGATACCGGCAAGCCCCGGAACAGATCCGGCAAGCCATTGCCTGCTCAGTGCTTTACGATCTATCAGCCATTCTGTCAGTGCGGAAAATAGCGGCGCGGAACCAATAGTCACAACAGTGCCGACAGTAACACCCGCAAGATGCATAGAGGTGTAAAAGGCCAGCGGATAAACAGCCACGGAAACCGCACCAAAGACAACAATCATCCATTGCTGCTGTAACTTGGCTTTGTCGCGCTGCAACGGTCGTAAGGCGAGCAGGGCCTGCAACAAGCCGCCTGCTCCCATGGCTACAGCGCCGATGGCAAGCGGACCGACCTCCGGTGCAAATGTTGCGGCGGTGCCAGTTGTGCCCCACAAAAAGGATGCGATCAGAACGCAGACTATACCCAACCCTGCATTGTCAGTTTTCAGAACAGATGTTTCACTCATAAGGCGGCCAGAATTGTTTCTGCAAGCTGTCTTGCACGCTGCACGCGATTGCTGGTACCTTCAAGTCCGGCACGTGAAAACGATCCTTCCAGCAAAAAGGACAGATGCTCGGCGGTAAGTGCGATTGTCTCAGGAGAAAGCGCCTCTCCCGCCGCAGTGTGGTAATCTTGCAGATGCATCACAAGAAAGCCCTCCACCTCTTCTTTATGGCGGCGCACAGCCTCCCTGCCCTTATCGCCGACAGTCAGTTCGGCTGCGGCATTGAGCAAGCCGCAGCCGCGAAAACCGTTCTCATAATCAAATTCTGCATGATCTTTATAGGCATCAAAAACCGCCATGATACGCTCTTTCGGCGTTGTGGCGTGGTTCAGACGAGCCTGATAAAGCGCCAGCCATTCCTGATGGCGCATTTCAATGAAAGCCGCGACAAGATCGGCTTTTGATGAAAAATTATTATACAGGCTCATTTTCGCGACACCGGCCTTGGCCGTGATCATGTCGATGCCGGTAGCATTGATACCATAATTATAAAACAGCACGCCTGCGGCTTCGAGCAAACGCTCGCGTGCTGACAGTGCTTTTTCTTGTGGGGAGGAAACGGACATTCTGCATCTCAAAGCTCATTAGGTAGATCAGTCTACATACTTGATTTTCAAGTCGCAAGGCATATTTGTTTTGTGAGAAAAACTTTATATGAAAATCTTCTGCAGGATAGTTTCGAAAATCTGCAAGACAATATATGAAGCAGAAAATGCAGCTTGCGCTGAACGGATACGTTGCAATGCCTGCACGTATTAAATGACGGTCAAAGTGATGTGATAGTGAAAACTGCAATCTGTAAACCGCGCGGCTTACAGAATAGTTTTTCGTGTCAAAAAGACAGAAAAACAATTAGTTAAAGTATGTTTGCTAATTCAGAATATCAAAACTGCCTTGGCATAGAAATGACGGAGATATAACGGTTATGAATACAATGGCTCTGAAGACAGAGATAGCCGGTTATGCTGCAAACAAGCCTCCTCTTATGCCATCGGAAGGCGAATGGGTTCAGCTCACCCGCAGCCTTTCTGCCCCTCTTGCAAGCCAGCTGGCGCAGCTGATTGAAAGCGAAAAAGACCGGCTGGTGCGGGTCTTTTATGAGCGCCTGCTGCAAAATCCTGATGCCAGTCCGTTCCTTTCACAGGAAGTTGTTCATAGCCGCCTGCAGCACTCCATGCGCGGCTGGCTGCGTCGTCTCTTTGTTGAGCGGACGATGGATGTCGATGCTTTTGTTGCCGAGCAACGCAAAATCGGCGAGGTTCATGCACGCATACAGGTGCCTATCCATGTGGTGATGCAAGGCGCGCGTCTGCTCAAAAACGAGATCGTGTTGTTGCTGAATAAAATGGATATCAGCCGCGAGGATTTTGCCATTCTTGCCGCTTATGCAAGCAATGCGATCAATATTGCGATCGAATTCATGAGCCAGGCTTTTGTCAGCAACACCAAGACAGATGCCCAGACTGACGAGGCTTATCGTGCCTTCGCGCTCAGTCAGGATGTGACGCTGGAACGTGAAACCCAGCGTGCAGCGCTGATGGAATGGAGCCAGTCTGTTCTTTTCAGCCTTTGCGGCAATCGTCAGGAAACACCGCTGCCCCTGCTCTCCAGTTCGGATTTCGGCCTGTGGCTGCATCACAAGGGCGATATGATTTTCCACGGCTACTCTGTGCTGGAAAATATCCGTATCGATATGCGCTATATTGATAATATTCTGCTGCCGTCAATTGCCGCGGCAAGCCTGAATGCAGACCATAATCTGGCAGATCTGATTGAGGCGTTTAAAAACAAAACCGGTGAAATCAAATTCCTGCTGGCTGAATTGTTTCAGGCGGCTGCAGCAATGGAATCCGGCCGCGATCCGCTGACGCGGACCCTCAACCGGCGCTTCCTGCCATCCATTCTGACCCGTGAAGTCAAAATGGCATCACAAAACAAGATGGAACTGAGCGTGATGATGGTCGACATCGACAATTTCAAACGCATCAATGACACTTACGGCCATGGCGGCGGCGACCATATTCTGCA
>JAIRVW010000291.1 GCA_031253705.1 Brucellaceae bacterium | reverse complement strand
TTGCTCGTGGCGGCCGCGTTCTGTTCGTTGGCACCAAGCGTCAGGCTTCGGAAATCATTGCTGACGCAGCTGGCCGTTCGGCTCAGTACTACGTCAACTCCCGCTGGCTCGGCGGTATGATGACCAACTGGAAAACCATTTCCAACTCGATCCAGCGTCTGCGTAAGCTTGACGAACTGCTGTCGAGCGAAGCTCAGGGTTATTCCAAAAAGGAACGCCTGACACTGGAACGCGAACGTGAAAAGCTGGACCGCGCTCTCGGTGGTATCAAGGATATGGGCGGCGTTCCTGACCTGATGTTCATCGTCGACACCAACAAGGAATCGATTGCAATTCAGGAAGCCAAGCGTCTTGGTATCCCTGTTGTTGCTGTTATCGACAGCAACTGTAATCCAGACCAGATCGATTTCCCGATCCCAGGTAACGACGACGCAGCCCGCGCAATCTCGCTCTATTGCGATCTGATTGCTAAAGCTGCTCTGGACGGCATCATGCGTCAGCAGGGCGCTCTGGGCATCGACATCGGTGCGCAGGCAGAAGCTCCTGCTGAACCAGCTCTTGAAGCTGCTGAAAACGCTTAATATGTTTTCCTGTCTGCCGGATCTGATTTCAGATCCGGCAGATACACTGCTTAAAAGACACAATCTGCCGTGTTTGCAGGGCTTCAAAATTCTGCAGTTTTAAACCGGTAAAGACTGAAGCGGGTGAGCCGTTTCTGATTCCGTTCGTGAACGGTGTAATCTGTGTCATTAATTTGAGCCTTTTCGGCTCCTGCTATCCCGTATGTATACAGTTGACGTTTTGCAAAGAGTGCAATGCGGGCTGTAATGATTAATCGGTCATTGGTTAAAAGACAGCTTCGCTGTCCGGACAATGATCCTTGGCGGGCATGCCGCTTTGCCGGATGTCTGCTGCTTTTCTTAAGAGGCGACAATGAGCATTACCGCAGCAATGGTTAAAGAACTTCGTGAACTCAGCGGCGCAGGCATGATGGACTGCAAGACCGCTCTGAACGAAAATAATGGCGATATGGAAGCTGCCATGGACTGGCTGCGCAAGAAAGGTATCGCTAAAGCTGACAAGAAAGCCGGCCGTACAGCCGCTGAAGGTCTGGTAAGCGTTGCCAGCGAAGGCAAAAAAGCTGTTGTTGTTGAAGTTAACTCCGAAACAGACTTCGTTGCCCGTAACGCGGCTTTCCAGGAAATCGTTGTTAACGTAACCAAAGTTGCTCTGGCCACTGACGGTTCGACCGATGCAGTTGCAAACGCAACCTATCCTGGTTCGGAAAAGACTGTAACTGACACCATTAAAGATGCTGTTGGCACCATCGGTGAAAACATGGCATTCCGTCGTTCCGCTGCTCTGAGCGTGGAAAACGGTGTTGTTGCTTCTTACATCCACAACGGCGTTGCAGACGGTCTCGGCAAGCTCGGTGTTCTGGTTGCTATCGAAACAACTGGTGATGCAGATGCTGCTGCCGCTATCGGTCGCCAGATTGCTATGCATGTTGCCGCAACCAACCCGCTGGCTCTGACATCGGCTGAAGTTGATGCTGCTGCTGTTGAACGTGAAAAAGCAATCTTTGCTGATCAGGCTCGTCAGTCCGGCAAGTCGGAAGAAATCATCGCCAAGATGGTTGACGGCCGTATGCGTAAGTTCTTCGAAGAAGTTGTTCTTCTGTCGCAGGCTTTCGTTATGAATCCGGACCTGAGCGTTGAAGCAGCGCTTAAAGACGCTGAAAAAGCAATCGGCGCACCTGCTAAGGTAACCGGCTTTGTTCGCTTCGCTCTGGGCGACGGCATTGAAAAAGAAGAAACCGACTTCGCTGCTGAAGTTGCTGCCGTTAACAAAGGCTAATTTCTGACAGGCATATTCAGACGAAGAAATTCGTTTTGATGTGCTGATCTGAAGATTGAGATGCCGGTCTGATTATATCAGACCGGCATTTTGCGTTTTTATATCAAGAAAATTTGTCAGTTTTGAAAGGGCATCGCGTGACAATGCGGTGCCCTTGATGTATGCGAAGCATATTCATTCTTTTCTTGTTCTTTGCACCGGTCATGCAATTATGCTTGGCGCGGCTGCTTGCGGCAGAAAATCATTATGGTGTCCGGCCTCTTTGCAGATAATCATGTCGTTCAGAGCCGGACTATCTTAAAACACGTCCGCTTGCCGGTGGGGAAGTTCGGGCCAAAGATTAAAGGGATCCCATGGCTGGTAAGACATTGTATAAACGGGTTCTCCTCAAAGCCTCGGGTGAGGCGCTGATGGGTGCGCAGGGATTTGGCATTGACGTGTCTGTTGCTGACCGCATTGCAAGCGATATCGCAGAAGCGCGTGCGCTTGGCGTTGAAGTCGGTGTTGTTATCGGCGGCGGCAATATTTTCCGCGGACTGGCTGTTGCTTCCAAAGGCGGCGACCGCGTCACCGGCGACCATATGGGCATGCTGGCAACCGTGATCAATTCGCTGGCACTGCGCACCTCTCTGGTGAAGCAGGGCGTTGATGCGGTGGTGTTGTCGGCTATTGCTATGCCGGAACTGTGCGAAAGCTTCTCGCAGCGTCAGGCAACCGCCTATATGGATCAGGGTAAAGTTGTGATTTTTGCCGGTGGTACCGGTAATCCGTTCTTCACAACCGATTCTGCTGCTGCACTGCGTGCGGCCGAAATCGGCGCGGATGCCTTGTTCAAAGGCACGCAGGTTGACGGTATTTACAGCGCTGATCCGAAAAAAGATCCGTCCGCTACACGTTTTGATCGTCTGACACATAAGGAAGTGCTGGATAAAGGTCTGGCCGTGATGGATGTGACCGCAGTGGCGCTGGCGCAGGAAAATCACATTCCTATCGTGGTTTACTCGATCCATGAAGCCGGCGGCTTTGCCGAGATTTTGCAGGGCAAAGGCCGCAGCACAGTGGTAACGGACGCCTGATCAGGGCGAAAATGATGCCCGTGCACAGATTCAATTCAGTAAAGCTTTGATTTTGTGCTTATCATTTGCGTCAACCTGTTCTAAACAAAAAGCGAATTGTATGGCCTGAAATGGGTTTTATAGCCTCTTTCAGGCCATCTGAGCATTTCATCATCCCAATGTTATCATTGGAATGATTGTGATAATGCGACAATGAAAGAATTAAGAGCGGACGCAGAAACGATCACGGATGCGGCCTGCTCGGCAGGATTATGCGCTGTTACAGTGCAAGACGTTTGGTGTACGCCCAAGGAGAGATAATATGAGCGATGCTCTGGATGTAAATGATCTGAAACGCCGTATGGAAGGCGCGATTCAGTCCTTCAAACATGATCTGGGCGGTTTGCGCACCGGTCGCGCTTCAGCGAGCCTTCTGGAGCCTCTGACGATTGAAGCCTATGGTTCGACCATGCCGATCAATCAGGTGGCGCAGATTACTGTTCCTGAAGCGCGTATGCTGTCTGTTTCCGTATGGGACAAGACCATGGTCGGCGCTGTGGAACGTGCTATCCGCGACAGCGGTCTGGGTCTGAACCCGATCACTGACGGCCAGACCCTGCGCGTACCGCTGCCGGAGCTGAACGAACAGCGCCGTAAAGAGCTGGTGAAAATTGCGAACCAGTATGCGGAAGGCGCGAAAGTTGCAGCACGTCATGTTCGTCGCGATGGTATGGATCAGTTGAAGAAGCTGGAAAAAGACGGCACCATCAGTCAGGATGACAGCCGCGTTCTGTCTGACAAAGTGCAGAAAATGACTGACGAAACCATTGCAGAGCTCGACAAGCTGCTGGTTTCCAAAGAAGCGGAAATCATGCAGGTTTAATCTGTATATCTATTGCGGCAGAGTGTTCGGGCTAGGCTGAACACTCTGCCGTCTGTTCTTGACCGCAGGACAGGCAAGAGTACCGGTGAAAACCGGACACATACATAAGCGGATAGTGTATGCCGGAATGGTCGCGCAAAAGACATTTTGCGGGTTTTAAATAATACGGCATAGTGGTGATTGCCGTTTTGGCTGCAGTCAGCCAGTCTCAGTCATTATAAACCGGATAAGTATGGCGCCTGCGGGCCGCCGTTCTGCCACTAAAGAGGAATAAGCCCGAATGTCCGATCCGCGCCACATCGCCATTATCATGGATGGCAATGGTCGTTGGGCTAAAGCGCGTGGTTTGCCGCGCATTGCCGGTCATAAAGCGGGTGTGGATGCCTTGCGCGATATTGTACGCGCATCAGGTGACAAAGGTCTGGAATTCCTCACACTCTTTGCATTTTCATCTGAGAACTGGTCACGCCCGAATACAGAAGTCACCGAGCTGATGGGGCTTCTGAAGCTGTTCATCCGCCGTGATCTGAACAAGCTGCACAACCAGAATGTGCGTGTGCGCATCATCGGTGCGCGCGATGATCTGGCTTCGGATATTTGCGGGCTTCTCAGCGAGGCTGAAAATCTGACCGCTGCCAATACCGGCCTGACGCTTGTTATCGCCTTTAATTACGGTTCCCGCGATGAGCTGACACGCGCAATGCGTATGATTGCTGCAAATGTCGCCGCGGGTAAGTTGCAGCCGGACGCGGTTACAGCGGATATGATTTCAGCAAAACTCGACACGGCGGATATTCCTGATCCGGATCTGATCATCCGTACCAGCGGTGAAATGCGCTTGTCGAATTTCCTGCTCTGGCAGGCAGCCTATTCGGAATTCCTGTTCGCACCTGAATACTGGCCGGATTTCAAACCTGCGCATTTATTTGCGGCAATTGATGAATATCATAAGCGTACACGTCGCTTCGGCGGGCTGGCTGCAGAGGATATGCAGAAATTTTCCGGCGATTCTGATGTTGTGCCGTTGCGGCACACTGCAGGGTAATAAAGAAAAGCTGCGGTTTCGGATCATCTGAAAGCCGGCGGCGCTAAAGTTCAGGGCGAGGGGTTTCGTGTCCAATCTTCAATTGCGTATCATGACGGCAGCAGTGCTTGCCCCTGCTGTAATTTTGCTGATCTGGCTGGGCGGTATGAGCTTCCGCGTGCTGGCTGTAGTGATCGGCTTTGCGATTTTCTTTGAATGGACGACGCTCAGCGCCTCAAAACAAACGCGCTCCGGTCTGACAGCTGGCTGGGCGGTCTTGTCCATTGCGGCAGGTCTGATGCTGATTCAGGTGCCGTCGATCCAGATTCTGGCTATTCTGGCTGCCGGTGCGGTCTTTCTGATTCAGCGCTCAAACTGGACAGCAGCGGGTCTGCTCTATGCCGGTGTGCCGATGGTCTGCCTTGCGGTGCTGCGCGGTGAAACAACCTCCGGCCTGATTGCGATCATCTATCTTTTCGCTCTGGTCTGGGCGACGGATATTTTCGCTTATTTTACCGGTCGCAGCCTTGGCGGACCTAAACTGGCACCACGTTTCTCTCCGAATAAGACATGGTCAGGTGCAATCGGCGGCGTCGTTGCCGCGATGATTGCTGCGGCTGCGGTGAGTTATTTCAGCTTTGACCGGATTAAACCTTCAATGGTTGTTCTGGCCGCGATGCTCTCTGTTGCCTCGCAGATCGGTGACCTTGGAGAATCATGGGTTAAGCGCCGTTTCGGTGCCAAGGATTCCGGCAAGCTGTTGCCGGGGCATGGCGGTGTGATGGATCGTGTGGACGGTCTGATTGTGGCTGCTGTTGTGCTTTATATTATCGGCGCTCTGGTCACAGGGCCTGAAACACCATCTTCCATGTTCATTGGTGTGGTTTTACAGCCTTTGTAATATCTGTCCCGACAGGGGCGGCAGTTTGATTGTTTGAAGTACGGAGACAAGGTTTTGGGTGATCCCTTTACATATTTATTCGGCGGGCAGAGCCTGCTGGTTGGTACTTTGCTTCCGTTTATTCTGGTTCTGGCTGTCGTCGTGTTTGTTCATGAGATGGGGCATTTCATTGTCGGGCGTTTGTGCGGCATTGGTGTGCAGGCTTTCGCCATCGGCTTCGGGCCGGAGCTGATCGGTTATACGGCGCGTAACGGTACGCGCTGGAAACTCTGCGCCATTCCGCTCGGCGGCTATGTGAAATTTGCCGGTGATATGAATGCGGCCAGTGCACCGGATGGTGAGGGTCTGTCCGCGATGACCGAGGCTGAGCGCAAAGTCGCTTTTGCCACGCAGCCGGTCTGGAAACGTGCCGCGACAGTATTTGCTGGGCCTGCATTTAATTTTCTGCTGACAATTGCCATTTTGAGCTTCTTCTTTGCGAGCTATGGCCGCATGGTCGCTGATCCGACAATCGCCGAGGTTAAGGATGGCAGTCCTGCTGCCACGGCAGGTTTTAAACCGGGAGACCGCTTTGTTGCGGTTGACGGCAATGCGATTACGACTTTCTCCGATGTGCAGCGCATTGTGAACGGCCGCAGCGGTGACGAATTGTCTTTCACGGTTGAGCGTGATGGTCATGAGATTAATCTGAATGCTGTTCCTGAACTGATGGAGCAGACCGATGCACTGGGCAATAAGATCAAGCTCGGTGTGATCGGCGTATCGATTACCAGTGAAACAGGAAATTTCCGCCGGATTGAATATTCGCCACTCGAATCGGTTGGCGCTGCTGTGGTCGAAACCGGTCATATCATCAGCCGTACCGGTACTTTCATGAAAAGACTGGTTATGGGGCGTGAAGATAAATGTCAGCTGGGCGGTCCGGTTAAAATCGCTAATATGGCGGGGCAGGCGGCGCAACACGGCTTTGAATGGCTGGTTCAATTGATCGCAATGTTGTCTGTTGGCATTGGATTGTTCAATTTATTTCCGCTCCCCCCTCTTGATGGCGGCCATCTGGTGATTTATGCCGGTGAAGCTGTATTGGGACGTCCGGTTCCGGTAGCGGCGCAGGAATTATTCTTCCGGCTTGGTTTCTTCGTGGTTCTTGGCTTTATGGGATTCGTTTTCTACAACGATCTCTTTGGTTGCTAATCTGAACTGGACATGACCTAGGTCGTTGAATTATAAAACATTAACGATTTGTGTAAAAACGAGGGGGGATTATACAGGAAAAGCAGTAATTTGTTTACCATGCTATTGGATTTGCGTGGCACCTATGCCACGCTCAGGAATGAAGTAAACAGATTTTAATTGTGATGCTTGCTTGTATATGAAAACCGGTTATTACAGTTTGCATTATGCGCTTTTTTCCCGAATTACGGCTCGGGGCAACGAAACGAAGGTTAAATAGACCTATGACGGCAAATTCAAAGTTCTTTGGTGCTGCTTCTGCGGTCGCTATGTCGGTAGCTATGGTTGCTGCCTGAACGTCAGCGATCTCATTTGCTACTGTGAGTGGTGCACAGGCCGCAGTCGGTAGTCGGATTGACGTTCGCGGTAATAAGCGGGTTGATGCAGCGACTATTCGTGGCGCCATCGCTATCAAGCCAGGCAAATCCTTCACCAATACTGATATTGATGCGGCTGTTAAGAGCCTTTTCAATATGGGTCTGTTCTCTGATGTTCGTATCAGCCAGTCCGGCCGCGCGCTCGTTGTCAGCGTTACCGAGTTCTCG
>JAIRVW010000203.1 GCA_031253705.1 Brucellaceae bacterium | reverse complement strand
CCACTGTGATGAGCACGCTCAGCATCAACCCGCCCCATAAGCCGATACCGGGAGGTGCGAGAATGATGAAAATACCGATCAGGCCAATGATCCATAAAGAGGTCAGATAGCGTTGCAGTTGCGGGCGGCGGGATGTGATGAACCAGCTGAAACCGGCACTCACGCCCCATGCGAGAACCTGTAAGACAGTCCCGATCCCTTGCGGAGACGCGAGTAGCGTGACAGCTGCAAAGAGCATCCCCAAAATCCAGCCATGACCGGCTTTAAAGCGGAAAACTGTTCCGAGTGTTGCGCCGAACAGAGCAGATAAAATCAGCAAGGCAGTCCATGCACGCCACAATGCGTCTGCAGGATAAATACCAACCATCAGCACGCGGAAACTATCGGGAATAACGTCCCATTGTGCGGTGAATAATGCCCAGCCGGTAATCGTCCACAGACAGTAAAACACGGCAGGAATAACAAGCACCGACAAAAGTGCATCAAACGGTTTGGCAAAAAGATTATAGCGTATCCATTTTACAGCGAGGACTATCATCGTGTGCCTCCGCGTTTGGTGATTTGCCGGTTCGCGAGATTAACCAATGCACTGATGATCCAGCTCAGGACGAGATAAACGGCCATCACAATGGCAATCCCTTCAAGGCTGCGTCCGGTCTGATTGGCAAGGGTGCCATAAACATTGAACAATTCAGGATAGCCGATAGCGATACCCAGCGAGGTATTCTTCATCAGATTGATATATTGATTGCCGAAAGAAGGCAGGACAATCCGGAAAACCTGCGGGAGAATGATCTCTTTCAGGCTTTGCCGCCGGTCGAGCCCCAATGCCGAGGCTGCTTCCCATTGCCCTTTGGGCATTGCTTCAATGGCTCCGCGTACAATTTCCGCAATATAGGCTGCACTGTTGACGGTGATTGCGAGCAGCAAGGCTGCCATTTCCGGACTGATACTGGTGCCGCCTGAGGCCTGAAAACGGCTGGCAACAGGATATTCCGGTATGACGGGTGATCCGGCCAGCAAGGTCACAATGACGAAAGCACAGGCGCTGCTCAATAAAATCAGCCGGTATCCGGCAAAGCGTTTCAGCAAAGAGGCAGCAATCGCAATGAGTGCACAAACAGATGTTATGAGTGCGAGGGGCGAAATTGTTTCACTCAGAACAAGTGCAGGAAAATAGTTGCCCTGTTTGCTGATAATAATACCACCATAGAATTTTGCGGCGGCTGCCAGCGGCGGAAAATTCAGCACAACGGCGAAATACCAGAAAACCAGTTGGATAAGCAGAGGCGTATTACGCACGAATTCAACCAGTCCGAAGCTGAGCTGACGTACTAACCAGTTCGTTGAGAGCTTGCCGACACCAAGCAGCGTACCAAGCAATGTGCTGGTCAGAATGGCCAGTGCGGCGACTTTGACTGTGTTGAACAATCCGGCAATGAGCGCCTGCGCATTACTGTGTACGGCATTAAAGCTAGTCAGCGAAGCCCACCAGTTTCCGTCAAAAGCAAGGGTCTTTCCTTCACTGATATCAAAGCCGGATGGTTGCCAGAGATAGGAAAAGCTAAAAACAATACCATGACGGCCCAGGCCGTTTTTAACAGCCAGTATGAAAGCAATAATCAGTGCGGCAATGGCCGTTAAAATTGCCCATTGTATGAGATTGCGTTTCAGCCGCATCATCTTACGGCGTTTCGCAACACCATGGATGTCGAAAGGCATAGAGCTGTTGCTCTGCTGAATAATGGTCATAGAGAGGCTCCGGAAAACCTCCTTCACCGTTTGAAACAGTGAAGGAGCATGTCGTTTTCAGATTAGTTCCAGAGAGGCGAATAAATCGCGCCGCCATTGCTCCATTGTGCATTCGGCGTATCTTTGCGTTCCAGATACATTGCAGTATCCGGCCCCAGATTGCGGTTATAAATTTCACCGTAATTGCCGACTGCTTTTACAGCCTGTGCAACAAAATCATCCGGCAGGCCGAAGTCTTTGCCGTAGCCGCCATTTGTACCAAGCAGTTTTTGCAGGAAAGGGTCATCGCTTTTCTGTTTTTCTTCCAGATTGGCGGTGGTGATATCGGATTCCTCTGTCTGAAACAGGCCGTAGGTGATCCAGCGCAATGCATTACGCCAGCGGGAGTCATTGGCCGCTACAAAACCGGCAAACGGGGACTTGTCGAGTGTGTCAGGCAAAATGAGATAATCGGCAGGCTTGGGCGAATTGCCTGCCCATGCAGCCAGCGCGGACTTATCCGTGCTCATGGCATCACACCGGCCGGAACCCAGCGCTGCGAAGAGTTTTTCAAGATTTTCATAAGTCAGAACTTTGGACGTCGTCCAGCCTTTTGCCTTAAATGCACCGGTCAGAACGGTTTCGGTGACGGAGCCCTGTGTTGTACAGAAAGTGGCGCCGTTGAGGTCATCAAATTTCTCAATTCCGTTCCCGGATTTAACCATGATGCCGGTGCCGTCGTAGAAATTGTAAGGCAGGAAATCGATCGCAATAGCGGATTCCCGCGCCGGTTTGACAGTGGTATGCGCAAAGACAACATCGACCTGATTGGTGAGCACGGCATCGAAGCGGCTTTTATCGGTTACGACGACGAATTTGACTTTGGAAGGGTCGCCCAGAACGGCTGCAGCGACAGCCTTACAGAAATCAACGTCCAGACCTTCCAGCTGACCGGTTTTGGTATTGAGGTAACCAAAACCCGGTGCGGTATTGTCTGTTCCGCAATGTAAAATGCCGCGTTCTTTGACTTTATCAAGGACGGATGCGCTTGCCGGTACAGCAGCCAGTCCTGCCATTGTGGCAAGACTTGCGATCATGAATTTCGATGCGGACATCAAACTCTCCCATTTGTTTTTATTGAATAATTTTTCTGCGTTTATTGTTGTGCAGATTATAATGTTCCCTGCAGCGGTTTACCTTTTATGGGTGGTAAATTATGGCGCTGCCTTTCGCGGATACTGACAGCAATGAAGGGCTGATGGGCTTGTCTTCATCGCTGCGATCCGTTCTTTCATTGAAAGATAGGAAGAAGATATCTTCAGGTCTACTTATTTTTTCTTGACTATTACTTTAGAAAAAATGGACATTGGTCGGCGGGGAGGAGAGCATTATGGATCTGGCACGGCTTCGTGCTCTGCGCGAATTATCCAAACGCAAAACCATGTCTGCTGTGGCTGAAGCCCTGTTTTTGTCGGCTTCGGCGGTATCACAACAGATTGCCCAGCTTGAAGATGAAACCGGTGTGAAACTGGTTGAACGGCGGGGACGTGGTGTCCATCTGACTGCGGCGGCTGAACGTCTTGTTGCCCATACCGAGCGGATTATGGGTATTCTGGAAGAGGCGAAAACAGATCTTGCAGAGCTGAAAAAAGTGATCGCGGGTGATTTACGTATTGCAGCTTTTCCGTCTGTCGCCGCAACGCTGATCCCGCAGGCTATGCGGATCATGCAGGAGCAACATCCTGACCTGAATATTCTCGTTAATGCCATGGAACCGAATGAAGGCATGGCAGCATTGCGTGCATGGCAAACGGATATAGCGATTACGGATGATATGACGGTGGACGCCGTCCATGCCGATGCCAATGTTGACAAGGTCTATCTGTATACGGATCAGCTTTTTGCAATCGTTCCGTCAGATCATCGTCTGGCTCAGGGGCAGGTGATTGAAATATCCCAGTTGCGACATGACCGGTGGGCACTGGATTTAGCTTCCAATAATTATTCGGACGTGATTGTCAGTCTCTGCCGTGAGGCCGGATATGAGCCGGTGGTGAATGGCACTTGTAACGGTTTTGAGGTTGTCGTGGCTTTGATTGAGGCGGGGTGCTCTGTATCCGTTATGCCCGGATTGCGCGTGCAGAGTTATCGCGGTGATGTTGCGGTGAAACCGATCAGCCCGAAAGTAGAGCGGCAGATTTATGCTGCTATGCGGCGCGGGGAAATGCGTAATCCCGCAATTGCTGCCTTGCTGGATATATTACAGAAAATCGCTGCTGATATTTCTCCCTGAGGCGTTGCCGCAGGAGCAACACTGCGTTCCCTCTGAGGCGGCTGGTACTGACGCTCAAACTCTTCATACTGGCGTAATAATGCGCATGAAAAGATTTGAGGAGGATCGCGTGACGGGGAAGAACGTGTTTGCAATGCGACATATCTGGTTGCATGCTTTTGTACTGGCAATCATTTGTGTGTCTGAGCTGATTGGTATCCGGAAAATATCAATCGGTATCGGTGCTGTTATCTTTTTGCCGATGCTCTATGCATTTGCGCTGGGTGTGCTTCTTAATCCGAATATTCTGAAGGCTGCGGGGAAAGTTCTGAAGTCGGATTCAGTGAAGCTCTCGGGCACAATGATTACCATTGCCATTATGCCCTTTATTGCCAAATTCGGCACAACTGTCGGGCCGCAGATTGATAATATTATTGCAGCCGGCCCCGCACTGATTTTACAGGAACTTGGCAATCTCGGCACAATTGCTGTGGCATTTCCTGTTGCGGTCTTTTTGTTGCGCATGGGGCGCGAAACAATCGGAGCGACTTACTCCATCGACCGCGAGCCTAATCTGGCTTTAATCGCGGATAAATACGGGCTTGATAGTCCGGAAGGTGCCGGTGTGATGGGGGTCTATGCAACCGGTACTTTGATCGGGACATTTGTTTTCGCCCTGCTGCCGCCGATCGTACACAGTTTCGGCTTGTTTGATTTTCGTG
>JAIRVW010000198.1 GCA_031253705.1 Brucellaceae bacterium | reverse complement strand
AATGCGAATAGCGCAGACCGGCATTAACGGTCAGCCAGTCCACGGGCTTATAGGCGGCCTTGGTATAACCGGCAACCTCGTGGCGGATCGCATCACGCGGTGTCATCCAGCCTTCCAGTGCTGCCGTATGATTGCTGCCGCGGGTGTCCTCAACACGGAAAGACAGGCCATAGGTCAGATCGAGATCACCGGCATCAAAAGTGAAGGCGGATTTGTTCTGAATATCCCCGCCCCACATATCACTGTCGGAGCCGCCGCGATGATCACGCGGCAGGCCGATCTGTTCCGGCGTAATACCGCGGCCGCCGCGCACGGGATTGCGCAGTTTCAGATGTGTCCAGTAGAGATTGGCGCGCAGATCAATCAGCTCATTGTCTTCCGGATTCCAGACATAGCGGGCTGTTACCGTGTCGAGACTGGTGCCCGCGGTCTGTTCCTGCTGAATGGACTGGTCTTTGATACCGCTGAGACGTGAGGCAAGCCGGTCACCGGCCTCACTGCGAAAGCCCATATAGCCGAGCTGCAATTCCTGATCATCGGTAATGCGGGCATTGAATTTGGTCAGCCATGACTCGGTTTCCAGCTGAGTATTCAGAACTTCCTCGCCGCCGCGATAATTGGTCAGCCCCTGATTGGCATAATAATCTGTCCAGTAACTGCTCTTAGGCGTGCAGCTGATATTCACGGCCGAATTGCAATAGGGCTGCCTGCCGAGATTGACCGGATCAGCCGAAGCGCCATGCGTGCCTGCGTGATAATTGCCCTGTTTGCGCCGTGCATAACCGGCAAGAAAATCAAATTCGTCGCCTTTATAAGCCCCGACAATACTGCCTGAGGCGGAGGTCGGTGAAAGGAAGGACGGTCTGTCCATGCCGTCTTTGGAGGCAACCGGCGCTTTCAAGCTGTCCCACGGGGCAAAAGGCCATTGATAGCCGCTCAGTGCACCCGCCAGAGGCTTGGATGTATTGCCGCCCATGCCGCCTTTAACACGAATGCCCCAGCGGTTCCCGTCCTTGACAATATCACCCGCATTGACGGTGCGCATACTGACAGAGCCGGCATTGCCCCAAGATGCGGTATCCGCGCCTTTGTTAATCTCCACACCGGCGATAAAATCGGGATCAACATAGGTACGGTTGGAAACACCCTGATAGCCCTGATAGACCGTGACGGAATTCTCTGCGCCGTCAATCGTGGTGGCCACGCGCCCCATGCCCTGCATGCCGCGGATATTCACGTCGATCGCGCCGGCACCATTGCGTGCTTCACCGGATTTAACGCCCGGCGTACCGCGGAACATATCGGCAGGGCTGGAGCCGCGAAACCGGTCGATTGTCTCGCCGGAAATATAGGTGGTCGGTGCTGCTGTTTCATAGGGGAGTTCTGCGGCGCTGCTGACACTGCCGCCGGAAATGGTAATCTGATCAAGGACGACAGAACCTTCCGGCGCTCCGCCGCCATTAGCGACTGCAAGGCGCTCGGTAATCAGCACGGATTTAGCGCCGGTGAAACTATAGGACAGGCCTGAGCCTTGCAGAATGCGCGCCAGCGCCTGTTCTTTGCTGGCAGCTCCTGAAACACCGGCAGAGGTTTTGCCACGCACAACCGCAGGTTCGTAGGACAGTTGGGTGCCGGACTGGCTGCCAAAAGCGGCTAAAGCACGATTGAGCGGGCCTGACGGAATATTGTAATTGACCTGCTGTTGCGCATAGGCCGTACCATTGCTGTCCGCCAGAACAGTGCCGGTTATCATTGCGGTTGTCGTCAACAAAACGGCAATCATGGCCTTGCTGCGATTGATGCGCGTTTCTGTTGTTTTGGTGGCGCCTGTCATGCCAGCTCACTCCGTCGGTCAGTCAATACGGGCGCGGTTTCTGAATGATAAAGCGCCCCATACTCTCCTTTACGAATGACGAATGAAAATATTCAGTTTTTACTCATATTTTATACAGAGGAGAGAATTGTCAGGACAGAGGCAATTTTCCGGCTTTTACCGCCGAATGGCCGGATTACGGCTTCAAGAGCTGAATCGGGGTCATTGAGATCAAAAACACCGCTGACTGTGCGGTTTCCCAGTACATTGTCAGCAATGACAACGCGGCCTTTTTTCCAGCGGGCGATTTTTGCGCAGAGGCAGGCAACTGTCTCATTCTCGGCGAACAGCATATTGGTGCGCCATGAGGCGATTTGCGATGTGTCCTGTTCGCCTTTAGAGATTTGACGGGTTGTTTTGTCGTAAGTGAGCCATGTTCCGGCCGGTAATGTTTCGCCAGTCGTCATTCCGGTTTTGGTTTCAACCGTGCCATGGGAAACGGCGACAGAGAGTTGGGTCTTTTCAAAAGAGACATCAAATGCCGTACCAAGTGCGGTGACCTGCATTGTATCGGCGATAACGGTGAAGGGTCTGGACCTGTCGGGCTGTACCTGAAAATAAGCCATACCCGACAACAAATGAATGCGACGGCTTCGCTCAGAAAAATCAACGGCAATGGCGCTGTCAGGGCCTAAGGTGGCAAGGCTGCCATCTGGCAGGGCAACATCACGGATTTCTGCAGTTGCCGTCATATGATCGGCCTGTGCGAGCAGCCAGAGATGCGGAGCAGTGAGTGCTCCGGTAACAGTCGCACCCAGTCCTAATGTGCTGCCGGCAATAAAACGGCGGCGGGAGATTTTCCCTGTTTTGGGTTTTTTGCGCTCTGATGTGAACACAGCACCGGTGAAGCCATGAATAGCAGCAACACGCGCCCATGCTTTTGCATGGGCAGGATCACGTGCTACCCATGTTTTAACCATCTCTGCCGAGACGGGATTGAGCGGATCATTCTGCAGGCGGATGGCCAGATCGGCAGCCTCACGAAACAGGCTTTGTTCTTTTTGCGTTTCGTCTGGCAA
>JAIRVW010000155.1 GCA_031253705.1 Brucellaceae bacterium | reverse complement strand
GCCAGCCCATGCCGGCACCGGTCTTTCCTCCCTTTCTTTGCGGCCGGACGGCATGACATTTCTGTCAACAACGGGAGACCTTTGATGGTTTCGATTAACCGGCGCAATGCACTCGGCCTGATCGGCTTCGGCGCAGCCTCTCTGACACTGCCACGCTTTGCCATTGCGCAGAGCAATGACCGTCCTTCCATCACCATTGCGGTGCAGAAAGTGTCCAACTCCAATACGCTTGATGTATTGCGCGAACAGTCCAATGTGGGCGAACGCGTTTTCTTCTCGCAATTGTGGGAAGCACTGATCGAGATTGACTGGATCAACAATCTCAGCCGCATTCCGGGTCTTGCCACCGAATGGAAGCGCATTGACGATCAGACTGTTGAGCTGAAACTGCGCGAAGGCGTGAAATTCCACAACGGCGATGAAATGACCGCCGAAGACGTGGCCTTCACTTTCAGCGCGGACCGCATGTTCGGCGATACCAAACCGAATACCGGTGAAACCCTGCGTGTGACCGAGGTCAACCCGACCAACCGCGAGAGCAAGGAACTGCCGCCGGAAGTGCCTGCCACTGCACGCCGCAACTTCCCGTCGCTGCTCGGCGTTGAAATCGTAGACAAATATACCGTGCGTTTCAAAAACGGTACGCCGGATATCACACTGGAAGGTCGTATTTCCCGTTACGGCAGCCAGATTATGAACCGCCGCGCCTATGAAGAAGCCAACAGCTATCTCGACTGGGCACGCAAGCCTGTCACCACTGGTCCTTACAAGATTGTTGAATTCAAGCCGGATAATTATCTGCAGCTTGAAGCCCATGATGAGTATTGGGGTGGTCGCCCGCCGCTGAAAAGCATCCGCTTTGTTGAGGTGCCGGAAGTCGCTTCCCGCGTCAACGGCCTGCTGTCCGGCGAATATGATTTCGCCTGCGATATCCCGCCGGATCAGATCGAAACCATCGAGAAGAATCCGGAATTTGAAGTTCTCGGCGGCGCGGTTCTCAATCACCGCCTGACCGTATTTGACCAGAACCATCCGCAGCTTGCCAGCCCGCTGATCCGTCGCGCCTTTACCCATGCGATTGACCGTCAGGCTATCGTCGACAGTCTCTGGGCTGGCCGCACACAAATTCCGGCCGGTCTGCAATGGCCATATTATGCGGATATGTTCATCAGCGACTGGACTGTGCCGGAATATAATCCGGATCTCGCCCGCCAGCTGCTTAAAGAAGCCGGTTATAAAGGCGATCCGATCCCTTACCGTCTGCTCAACAACTACTACACCAACCAGACTGCAACCGGTCAGATTCTGGTGGAGATGTGGCAGCAGGCCGGTCTCAATGTTGAGATCGAGATGAAGGAAAACTGGCAGCAGGTGCTGGAACAGACCCCGACCCGCGCGGTGCGTGACTGGTCAAATTCCGCTCCGTTCAATGATCCGGTTTCTTCCATTGTCAGCCAGCATGGTCCGAACGGCCAGCAGCAGCAGGTCGGCGAATGGACCAATAAGGAAATGAACGAATTGTCCGGTTTCCTTGAAACCAGCATGGATCAGGGCAAGCGCCGTGAAGCCTTCAAGCGGATGCTGGAAATCTGTGAGCGTGAGGATCCGGCCTATACGGTTCTGCATCAGAACGCGACCTTCACCGCCAAGCGTAAATCCGTGAAGTGGAAAGCCGCACCGGCCTTCGCCATGGAATTTCGTAAAAACAACTGGGGCTAAGCCCTGTGAGCCATGCGGGTGTCACCATCCGCATGGCTTTTTTGTTTCATTCTCTGCTTCGGCATCTGATGCCGTTCTTTATGACAGGAGTGCGTCGATGGCTTTGGTCGAGATCGCTGATCTGAAAGTGGCTTTTGACGGCGTGCAGGTTTTGCACGGTATCAATCTGAAAATCGAAAAAGGCGAAGCCGTCGGGCTGGTCGGGGAGTCCGGTTGCGGTAAATCCGTGACATGGCTCGCCGCACTCGGGTTGCTGCCGAAAAAAGCCACCGTCTCCGGCTCGGTCATCATTGATGGTGCCAATCTTGTAGGCGCACCACGACGCAAGCTGGAATCTGTGCGCGGTGCCCGCATTGCCATGATTTTTCAGGATCCGTCTTCTTCGCTCAATCCGGTGATCCGTATCGGCAAACAAATCGAAGAAGCGATCAAACTCCATCGCGGCATTTCCGGTGCGGCTGCGCGTAAAGAAGCGCTGCGCCTGCTGGAACTGGTTGGTATTCCCGATGCTGCCCGCCGTCTTGATAATTTCCCCCATGAGTTTTCCGGCGGGCAAAACCAGCGCCTGATGATTGCTATGGCGCTTGCCGGTGAGCCGGATTTGCTGATTGCCGATGAGCCAACCACCGCGCTGGACGCCACTATTCAGGCGCAGGTGCTCGACCTGCTTGCCCGTATCCGTCAGGAAACCGGCATGGCGATTGTGTTTATCAGCCATGATCTGGGTGCTGTCTCGCAAATCTGCGAGCGTGTCTGCGTGATGTATGCCGGACGCATGATCGAAAAAAGCTCAACCGAGGCGCTGTTTGCTCAGCCGCGCCATCCCTATACACGCGGGCTGTTTGATGCGATCCCGCGTATTGACGGCGGGCGTGAACGTCTCGTGCCAATTGAAGGTACTGTACCGGAACCGGGAAAACTGCCGAAAGGCTGTGCCTTTTCTCCGCGCTGCAACCGTGCGGAAAATCGCTGCAAAAGCGATCTGCCGCCTT
>JAIRVW010000089.1 GCA_031253705.1 Brucellaceae bacterium | reverse complement strand
CCTAATAAAAAAGAAACGGCGCTCTCGGCGCCGTTTTTTTATTCCCTCAATTACGGTTGGTTACTTTACAACCAGCACCGGTACTTTGCTCAAAGACAGCACTTCAGCAGCCTGACTGCCGAGCAGCAGCTTGTTCACACCGCGACGGCCGTGCGAAGCAACCACAATCAGTTCTGCCTGATGGGTTTCTGCAGCTTCAACAATTCCAACTGCCGGCGACTGGTTTTCAATATGCAGGCCCTCCACAGTCACACCGGCATCACGTGCTTTGGCAATTGCCTGCTGCACAATGGCCTTGGCCTGTTCCGCCATAGAGGTGCGGTATTCTTCAAAAATTTCCGGCGATGTGCTCAGTCCCGGTGCCACAACAATGCCGTAGCTCGGAAACAGATCCGTTACCGTCAGAACTGTGATTTTAGCGGAAAGCTCTTTGGCCAGACCAATCGCCTGTTCCAGACCTTTATTGGCAAGCTCTGAACCATCAGTTGCCACTAAAATATGCTTATACATTTTTCGCCCTTCCTTCTTACAGTGCCTGCTAAACAATAGCTGAACAGCACTTCATATTATTTATCTAAGAATTGACAGTAGAAATTACATTGATTGCAATCAAAAATGTTTGTGATCCAATTCCTCAGTTTCATTGTAAATTTTGAAACCGGCAATGCGTGACAAACAAAGACCGTCATCATTCAGCTATAAAATAATTCTAAATTTTCAACTTGATAGAATATTATTCTAATTTGATCACATAATCTGGAAGCCTGCTTCTATAATCCTGAGCCTTCAGGCCCTATGATTTGCGAAAAGATCAGGAGATTTGGTATGAGCGATTCTAACAAGCCAGGCCGCGGCCGTATTTACTCTTCTATTGTTGATACAATCGGTAACACCCCGCTTGTGCGCGCGGATAAATTTGCCCGCGAAAACGGTGTTGTCGCCAATCTTCTCGTTAAGCTTGAATTCTTCAATCCGCTGGCCAGTGTTAAAGACCGTATCGGTCTGGCGATGATTGAAAGCCTTGAAGCAGAAGGCAAAGCCGTTCCGGGTAAAACCGTCTTTATTGAGCCGACTTCCGGCAATACCGGTATCGCTCTGGCTTTTGCTGCCGCTGCCAAAGGCTACAGCCTGATTCTCACTATGCCTGAAACCATGTCGATTGAGCGCCGCAAGCTGCTCAAACTGCTCGGCGCGGAACTGGTGCTGACCGAAGGTGCCAAAGGTATGAAGGGCGCAATTGCCAAGGCTGAAGAACTCGCAGCCGGTAATCCGGATGCCATCATCCCGCAGCAGTTTGAAAATGCTGCCAATCCGGAAGTGCATCGCAAAACCACTGCGGAAGAAATCTGGAATGATACCAATGGCGAAGCCGATATTCTGGTTTCCGGAATCGGCACCGGCGGCACCATCACCGGCGTTGGTCAGGTTCTGAAAGCCCGCAAACCATCCTTCAAGGTTATTGCGGTTGAACCGAAAGATTCGCCTGTGCTGTCCGGCGGCAATCCTGGTCCGCATAAAATTCAGGGTATTGGTGCCGGCTTTGCACCGAAAACACTGGATACCGGCGTTTATGATGAAATCATTCAGGTCGCCAATGAAGACGCCTTCGCCTATGCGCGCCAGATTGCCCGCGTAGAAGGTATTCCGGTTGGCATTTCCTCAGGCGCTGCACTGAAAGCCGCGGTTGAAGTGGGTAAACGTCCGGAAAACAAAGGCAAAAATATCGTCGTTATCATTCCGTCTTTTGCCGAGCGCTATCTCTCAACCGCTCTGTTTGACGGCCTTGACGCCTGATCGGCTTTCAACTGTTCAAAAATACAAAAGCCGGCTCATGAGCCGGCTTTTCTCGTTCTGTCGTTCACCGGATCTGGGAGCTATCCGGTAAAACCAAATATTAGTGTGAAAGACGGGCTGCACAGGCAGGGCCGGGACCACGCATATAATGGCGTTCCGGACGATAGCTTGGTGCCAGAAATTCACGAATAACTTTAACAATTTGACGAAACTGAACGATCAGACCCATCACTCTACACCCTGATTAATTTAGAATTATTATTTTTTCTGAAGCGCAAATCGCAACAGTGAATTTAAGGTAAATATTAGCGGTGAAAGGTGAATATTGCGTGAATCACCATCCTTAACGACCTGTTAAAAATAACCTTTTATTTATTAACCCGATAAAAAACCCTGCATTTTTCGATCAAATGCAGGGTTTTCAGCAATTCAGAGCTCAGAATATGAGCAAATATTAACGGGTCGGTACAGGCTCATCGCCGCGATAGTCATAGAAGCCGCGCCCGGTTTTACGCCCCAGCCAACCGGCTTCAACATATTTCACCAGCAGCGGGCACGGACGATATTTGGAATCTGACAGACCATCATAGAGCACCTGCATAATCGACAGGCAGGTATCCAGACCAATGAAATCCGCCAGCTGCAACGGGCCCATCGGATGATTGGCACCAAGCTTCATTGCAGTATCAATCGCATCCACAGTGCCCACACCTTCATAAAGCGTATAGATCGCTTCATTGATCATTGGCAGCAAGATACGGTTGACGATAAAGGCAGGGAAGTCAGCGGAAACCGTAATCGTTTTGCCCAGCTTCTGCACGAAATCCGTCGAAGCGGCAAAGGTCGGTTCTTCTGTGGCGATACCGCGGATCAGCTCAACCAGCTTCATCACCGGCACCGGATTCATAAAGTGAATACCGATAAAACGCTCAGGACGATCGGTTGTGGCAGCAAGACGGGTGATGGAGATCGAAGATGTATTGGTCGCCAGAATAGCATTGCTGTGCAGATGCGGGCAGACCTGCGCAAAAATCTGCTTCTTGATGGCTTCATTTTCCGTCGCAGCCTCAATCACCAGATCGCAAGGCGCCAGATCAGCCACGGTTTTGGCAGGTTTGATCAGAGCCAGACCGGCAATACGGGCATCTTCAGCCAGTTTACCGGAAGCCACCTGACGCGCCATATTCCCGCTGATCGTGGCAATACCGTTTTCAAGCCGCTCAAGCGAAGCATCATGCAGCAGCACATCAAAGCCTGCCAGCGCGCAAACATGAGCAATACCATTACCCATCTGCCCTGCGCCGATGATACCTACTGTTTTGATTGTAAAACTCATGATCCGCTCCGATCCCTTCGTATCAATAAATTTACAGCACTAAAGCCTCAGCTACATGAGCAGCCTCATGCAAATAAGTCTAGAGCGGATTACGTTCAAATTGAATCATAGCGCTCGCTCCGGCTTCTTTTTGGGTCGCATTGTCACCGGCATCAAATTGATTCAATTTGACTGTGAAATGCCCTGCCCCTGATTAAAACAAAACGCGTCCGGATTAAATATCCGGACGCGTTATAATATCAAAGACAATCATGCCTGATTGTCATGATCCCTGCTCAGAGGGCTTTTTCCAGTTCCGGCAGAATGGTGAACAGATCACCGACCAGACCGTAATCAGCAACCTGGAAAATCGGAGCTTCTTCATCCTTGTTGATCGCAACGATCACTTTGGAATCTTTCATACCGGCCAGATGCTGGATCGCACCGGAAATACCGCAAGCGATATACAATTGAGGCGCAACCACTTTACCGGTCTGGCCAACCTGCCAGTCATTCGGTGCATAGCCCGCATCAACAGCCGCACGGCTGGCACCAATCGCAGCGCCGAGCTTGTCAGCAACCGGTGTGATCACTTCGTTAAACTTCTCAGCGGAGCCGAGAGCACGGCCACCGGAAATAATGATCTTTGCCGAAGTCAGTTCCGGACGGTCACCGCCGGAGATTTTTGCCTCAACAAATTTCGATACTGCCGGATCATTACCTGCATCAACGCTTTCAACCGCAGCGGAACCGCCTTCACCGGCCGCAGCAAATGATGCTGTACGTACAGTGATGACCTTCTTGGCATCGGTGGTTTCAACGGTCTGAATCGCGTTACCGGCATAGATCGGACGCTTAAAGACAGTCGGAGACACAACTTCAATGATTTCCGATACCTGTGCAACATCGAGAAGTGCTGCAACGCGCGGCAGCACGTTTTTGCCCGAGGTTGTGGCAGGCGCAATCACAGTGTCATAAGAACCGGCAAGACCAACCAGCAATGCAGCAGTTGGCTCTGCCAGACGGTTTTCCAGAGCATCGCTTTCAGCAAGCAGCACTTTGCGCACGCCTTTCAGCTTGGCAGCAGCATCTGCGGCAGCTTTTGCGCCTTTACCTGCAACCAATACATCCACGTCACCGCCGATAGCGAGCGCTGCGGTCAGAGCCTTTGCAGTCTGGTCGGAAAGGCTTGCATTATCGTGTTCTGCAAAAAGAAGAATAGCCATAATCGTTTTCCTGTCCTGACCCGCTTACAATACGCCTGCTTCGTTCTTGAGCTTATCAACAAGCTCGGCAACGGAAGCCACTTTCACACCGGCTTTACGGCCGGATGGTTCTTCGGTTTTAAGGATTTTCAGGCGCGGTGCAGTATCAACACCGTAATCAGCCGGCGTCTTCTCATCGAGAGGCTTCTTCTTCGCCTTCATAATATTCGGCAGAGAAGCATAGCGCGGCTGGTTCAGACGCAGATCGGTGGTGATGATCGCTGGCAGTTTCACTTCAATGGTCTGCAAGCCGCCGTCAACTTCACGGGTTACATTGGCAGACGCATCGGACAGCTCAACTTCAGAGGCAAAAGTCGCCTGTGCCCAGCCAAGCAGGGCTGACAACATCTGACCGGTCTGGTTTGCATCATCATCAATGGCCTGTTTGCCGAGAATAACCAGCTTCGGCTCTTCTGCAGTAACAACGCCTTTCAGAATTTTTGCAACGGCAAGCGGCTCAACGACATCGTCATTTTTAACGAGGATAGCGCGGTCAGCCCCCATAGCCAGAGCAGTACGCAGGGTTTCCTGTGCCTGTGCAGGGCCGATAGACACAACAACAACTTCAGAAACCTTACCGGCTTCTTTCAGCTTCAGCGCTTCTTCAACCGCGATTTCATCAAACGGGTTCATCGACATTTTGACATTGGTCAGCTCAACGCCTGAACCGTCACTTTTGACCCGGATTTTGACGTTGTAATCAACAACCCGCTTAACTGCGACCAGAACTTTCATTCCGTTAAGATCCTCTCCATTGGAACAGCATTTGCTGTTCTCTTCGGCAAGACATAGACCCCTTTTCCGGCCTGTGCCCGCCTGCCTCTCAGTCAGATACAGTTTTAAACCATGGCTCCGTCAGTAACTTGCCTGAAGCCGACATGCTAAAACTCTATCGCAAACGCGCCTGATGCACCGCCCGTATTGATCTGACAATACTGACGGAGATTTCAGAAATTTCATAAGACCGTAATTCTGAACCATAAAGAGGTCAATCACAACCAATGGCAAGGCTATGAAATATCGTCATAACCATCTTCGAAACCTGAACAGGCATGTCGCAAAAATATACAAAATTTAACGCGCATTGTGTCAGCAAACCGCTACCCGCTTTTCCGCGACATGCTCTCAGCGCGTCAGCGCCGGCACCCATAAAATATCATCCCGCCCCTGATTATTCGCAATACGGGCAGCCACAAACAACAGGTCTGAAAGGCGGTTGATATAGCGCAGGGCAGCATCAGAAACCTGCTCATCAGCCTGCGCTGCCAGCGCCACCATGGCTCGCTCAGCGCGCCGTGCAATCGTCCGCGCCATATGCAGATGCGCTGCAGCCGGTGAGCCGCCGGGTAAAATAAAGGAGCGCAGAGGTTCAAGCCGTGCATTCAGCACATCAATTTCCTGCTCCAGACGGTCAACCTGCGTATCCACAATTCTCAAAGGCTCATAGCCGAGATCTTCAACAGTACCGGAGGCAGAATCTGAAACAGCAACTGGGGTGGCAATATCAGCACCGAAGTCAAAGAGATCATTCTGTATCCTTGTCAGCATCGTATCAACATCCGGCAGGATCAGCGCCGTATACAACCGCGCCAGCCCGATTGATGCGTTGAGCTCATCAACCTCACCACAGGCAACAATCCGCAGGTCATCTTTTCTGCGTCTCGGGCCACAGGCCAGACCTGTTGTGCCGTCATCTCCGGTGCGTGTGTAAATTTTGTTCAGCTTAACCAAGAACGCCCCACCCGTTTCTTATTTTTCAGACGAAACCTCACCGGCGGGCGAAATAAAGCGCACCTACCATCAGCACCACGGCGATAAACTGAAACATAATACGCAGACGCATCAGCTTGTTGGATGTGTTTCCGTCACCGTTGCGCATCATATTACGCAAGCCGAGCAACAGCACAACTGCCACTGCGATCATGGCAAGGATCGCCGCAAATTTAAAACCGCTGTCCATCATTTCCTCCCGACTGTCTGCAGACAGTCCTCTTTCTTTCCCTTCCAATGTGTAACAGAAGCTTTTTAAGGCAGATAGAGCATTTCCCGCAAAAGTGTGTAACGGTTTTGCGCAAGGATAATGCGACTAAACAAACCGGCATTTCCCGCAAAAGTGCGTAGCGGTTTTGCGCAAGGATAATGCGACTAAACAAACCGGCGTTTCCAGCAAAAGTGCGTAGCGGTTTTGCACTGTCTTTTACGACTGATCGGACAGCATTTTATAAAGCCAGCGGGACGGCAGCAGGCGCTTGGCCAGAATACCGAGTTTTGCGGGACGCGTTACCGGATAATGCGGACGCGGACGGTCACTTTCCAATGCGTGCAACAAAACCCCGAACACGGCATCCGGTCCAAGTTTCACCGAAGATTTCGTACCGCCGCCCTGTAATTTGGCAAATTGCCGCCGGTAGTCTTCTGCATGTACCGACGCTTCCATATCAATGTAGCGCTGCGCAAAAGCGGCTGCATTAACCGCAAATTTGCTGGTGATCGGCCCCGGTTCGATCATGGAAACAGAAATACCGGAACCTTCGAGTTCCATGCTCTGCACCAGCATCAGCCCCTCCAGGGCGAATTTGGAAGAAACATAGGCACCGCGCCATTTCATCGGCACAAGCCCCAGAATAGACGAGCAATGTACCAGACGCCCTTGTTTTCGCGCCCGCATGGCAGGAATCAACCGCTGTGTCAGATCCTGCCAGCCGAAGAAATTGGCTTCAAACTGCAGGCGCAATGCCTCCATCGGCAAATCTTCAACAGCCCCCGGTTGCGCATAAGCACCATTATTGAACAAAGCATCCAGCTGATAATTGCAGGCTTGCAATACGCTATCTGCCACTGCGGCAATCGAGTCCGGCTCGCAATAATCCAGATAGAAAGCCTCAAACCCCTGTTCCCGCAAATAGGCCAGATCCTCATTTTTACGGGCAGTCGCAAAAACCCGCCAGCCGCGTTGTTTCAGTGCCTCAGCACAATAGGCGCCGATGCCGCTGGAACAGCCCGTAATCAGAATTGTTTTCTGCTGAACAGGTGAGGTTTGCGCATTTGACGCCATAGACTGGTCTTTATCCGTTGGTTTACGGGCTGACATAATTGCAATTCCTGTCCGCAGAGCTTTATACACGTTGAGTTTTTGACTTATCGTCGGTTATACCACACAAACATGTAGTCAGCGCTGCAACAGACATAATATGATGTGCCGAACCAAAGGAATCTTCTGTCTATGCGAAAAATAATCCGTTTCCTCAGACAGACTCTGACCGATGCCATCGGCCATTTTATATCCGATGACGGCTGGGCGTTTGCGTCTCATATTGCACTATCCAGCCTGATGGCACTGTTCCCGTTTCTGATTTTTGCCACCGCACTTGCCAGTTTTCTCGGAGCAGATGCCTTTTCCGATACGGCTGTGCATGTGATTTTTGACACCTGGCCACCGGCCATTGCCGCACCGATTGCCCGTGAAGTACAGAACGTGCTGACGATTCAGCGCGGCGATCTTCTGACGCTGAGTGTGATTGCCGCCGCCTATTTTGCCTCCAATGGCGTTGAGGCACTGCGCGTTGCGCTCAACCGCGCCTATCGTGTCACCGATACCCGCTCCATCCTGTTTTGCCGTGCGCAAAGTCTGGGCTTCGTTATCGTCGCCACACTCAGCATTATGGCCATCAGCTTTTTGCTGATTCTGGCACCGCTGGCGATCCGTCTGGCTGAACAATGGGTACCGGCACTGGAGACCATGTCTGTCTCATTCAGCTTCTGGCGCTATGCGATTGCGCTGTCCGTGCTGATCTTCGGCCTGTTTGTCGTGCATATCTGGCTGCCTGCAGGGCAAAGATCGCTGGTTGATATTCTGCCCGGCATTGCCCTGACCCTGATTGCATGGCTGGCCGGTGCCACGGCTTTTGCCCGCTATCTGGAAAGCTTTGCCAGCTATGTCACCACCTATGCCGGTCTGGCCTCGATCATGGTGGCGATTGTGTTTCTCTATATTATCGCCGCGATTTTCATTATCGGCGCGGAAGTCAACGCCGCCATCATGCAGTACCGCAATCGCGAACAGCAATGACAGAGTATTTCAGTTAAACTGAAATACTCTTTCTCTTGATCTTACGCGTATCTTTTCCCAAAACCGCTTCACACTTTTGGGGATACGCTTTCACAAAAAAGGCGCGGAAACCGCGCCTTTTTCTTTCAAACTTATACCAAAATCAGGCAGCTGATTTCGGCTTGATCAGATTGCGTTCCAGCAACAGTTCAGCGATCTGAATTGTATTCAGTGCCGCACCTTTGCGCAGGTTATCCGCAACGATCCACATCGACAGACCGTTTTCCAGTGTGATGTCTTCACGGATACGCGAGATGAATGTCGCGTCTTCGCCAGCGCTTTCATACGGGGTGATATAGCCGCCGTCTTCATGCTTATCGACAACCTGACAACCCGGCGCATCACGCAGGATATCACGGGCTTCATCAGCGCTGATCGGCTTGTCGAATTCGATATTCACGGCTTCGGAGTGACCGATAAAGACCGGAACGCGCACAGCGGTGCAGGAAACCTTGATCTTCGGATCCAGCATTTTCTTGGTTTCCGCCATAACCTTCCACTCTTCTTTGGTGGAACCGTCTTCCATGAAGGAATCAATATGCGGAATAACGTTGAAAGCGATGCGCTTGGTGAATTTCTGTGCTGTGACAGGATCAGCAACAAAAACCGCACGGGACTGCTGGAACAGCTCGTCCATACCTTCTTTACCCGCACCGGAAACCGACTGATAGGTCGCAACAACAATACGCTTGATGGTGGCCACATCATGCAAAGGCTTGAGCGCAACAACGAGCTGGGCAGTCGAGCAGTTCGGATTGGCAATGATATTGCGCTTACGGAAACCTTCAATCGCATCCGGATTCACTTCCGGCACGATCAGCGGCACATCAGCATCATAGCGCCATGCGGATGAGTTATCGATAACAACGCAGCCCTGCGCACCGATTTTCGGCGACCATTCCTTGGAAATATTACCACCGGCCGACATCAGACAAATGTCAGTATCGGAAAAATCATAGGTGTCGAGCGCTTTAACTTTCAGCGTTTTATCGCCGTAAGATACTTCCGAACCCTGACTGCGGCGGGACGCAAGTGCCACCACTTCAGAGGCCGGAAAACCGCGTTCTTCGAGAATATTGAGCATTTCGCGACCCACATTTCCTGTGGCGCCGACAACAGCAACTTTGAAACCCATGTGAAAATCTCCTGTCCCTCTCCGCTTTCACACCAGAAAACCCGTGGCCACGCAGGTTCTCCGCCCCGGGCCTAACCCGGGAGAGGGTGAGCAGGCCAAGGGATCAGACCGTTTTGGTGGTCGTTTTCGAGGTGATTGTCTTCAGGGCAATCATGGCCGTTTTGGTAATACCGAATGCAGGAGAAGATAAGCCCATAGCTCCGCCGCCGGAAATGTTTCCGGGAAATGCTGGCAAAACTGATGGCGAAGCGAGGGATTCCACGCGTTGTCTCCTAATTCACTGCTGCTTTTAACCCGATTTTGCCAAGAGTCAATTGCCGTTTATATCCCGAACGCCCCGTATTCTTTATGAAAATATCAATTTTGCAATTTGTGACTGCCGTATCCGCGCTGCGGAGAAAAATATTCCACCACTATTATACTAAAGAATACTGACGCAAATTCCGTTTTCAGTTCATTCTGTTTGTGACTGCTTTGCCAGGCGGCGACAGAAACCGCGCGATTGCAGGCACCTCCGGCTTGTCCGGCTATGAAACATAATTCGCATGATTGAAAGGCAGAGAATTCATCATCCGGTGACAATAAGGGAACTGTCGCTGGGTTTATCCGGGAGGACAAATTATGGCAGCAATTGATGGTGCGCGTGAACGCGCTCCTAAGATGACCAAGGAAGAGCGCAAGGTTATTTTTGCCTCATCACTCGGTACTGTATTTGAATGGTATGATTTCTATCTCTACGGTTCGCTGGCAATTTATATCGGCGCCACCTTCTTCAGTGAATATCCTGAAACAACCCGTAATATTTTCGCGCT
>JAIRVW010000074.1 GCA_031253705.1 Brucellaceae bacterium | reverse complement strand
TGCCCCGCATTCTGAATGCCTGCATTGACCAGAAACGGCAATGCGCGCTCAATATCCGCATCGGCGAACACGATTTGCGGAGATTTACCACCGAGTTCCAGCGTTACTGGCACAGCATTTTTAGCTGCTGCCGCCTGCACTGCCTCACCGGTACGCAAAGAACCGGTGAAAGAAATATGATTGATATCAGGATGGGAAGACAAAGCCGCTCCGGCCTCAACACCCAAGCCGGTCACCACATTCAGCGCACCGGCTGGCAGACCGGCCTCATGGGCGATACGGGCAAATTCCAAAATAGTCAGGCAGGCTTCTTCCGCCGGTTTCACCACAGCAGCATTGCCCATCGCCAGAGCTGCACCAAGGCTGCGGCCAAGGATCTGCATCGGATAGTTCCACGGAATAATATGTCCTGTCACACCATGCGGTTCATAGACAGACAGAACGGTGAAACCGTTCTGATAAGGCAGCGTATCGCCATGCACCTTGTCAGCAGAGGCACCGTAAAATTCCAGATAACGTGCCAGCGCCACCACATCGGCGCGCGCCTGCGTCAAAGGCTTGCCGACATCACGCGCTTCCAGCACCGTCAGAAGATCGATCTCGCGCAGCACAGCTTCCGAGATTTTATGCAGAATGCGACCGCGCTCGGTTGCGGTCAGCTTACCCCATGCACCGGACAGAGCATGACGGGCAGAAGCTACTGCGAGATCTATATCGGCCTGCGTACCACGGGCTATCAAAGCCAGATCAGTGCCATCCGACGGATTTTTCAGCGTCAGAACCTCGCCTTGCACAGCATCCTGCCACACACCATTGATCAGATTACCGTAGCGTCGCACTCCGTTTTCTTGCTTCTGTGTCATGTCATTCGCTCCCGCAGGATGTTTCCTGCTGATTATTATCTTGCATCTTTTGAAGGCTGTTGATGGTCTTGCGGATATGCTGCCGCGCCAAATCTTCAGCCCCTGCACCATCTTTGCGTGTAATTGCTTCAACGATCAGGGCATGTTCCTCAATGGCGTTTTTTGCCCGCTCTGCACTGAGCGCAAATGCTGGCGCAAATACCTGCGAGGTCATGCGCAACAAGGGCACAAAATTCTCCAGAGAAGCATTGCCGCCTGCTGCCATTACCGCCAGATGAAAATCGACATTGGATTGCGTATAGGCTTTGGAATCCCAAGGCTCGATAATCGAGCGCTGATGCATGATGAGATTTTCAAGACCGGCAATCGCTGCGGCATCGGCGCGTTCTGCAGCAAAACGCGCAGCAACGCCGTCAATCACTTCGCGCACAGCATAGGCATCGAGCAGATGCGGCAGATCAACACTTGCCACACGTACACCGCGACCCGGGAGATGAATAATCAGGCCATCGCGCTCGAGCATCCGTAATGCTTCGCGCAGCGGCGTGCGGCTGATACCGAATTCGGCGGCAATATGCTCCTGCCGCAAAATGGTGCCCGGCGCATATTGACCCGCATAGATGCTCTCACGAAGTGCTTGCGCAACTTCGTCCAGCAGCCTCGTTTGGCTGCTCCATTTATAGCTGGACAAGCCTGTGTTCCCTTATATTTTTTACTATGATTATCCAGGATACAAAATTGATCAAGCCCAAAAAGTTTCTCAGTCGATATTTGTTTTCAGAGATATTTCCGGCGGCTGAGAGCTTTTTCAGAGGCCAAATAAGCATCTGAAAATGCTTCATTTTTTACACAAACGTCTTTCGAAACGCACCTCAGCGGTGCAGAAAAAACGGGTCGCGTTTTTCGATAAAGGCGCTCATGCCTTCTTTCTGATCGTGACTGGCGAAGCCGGAATGGAACAGGCGGCGCTCGAATTTCACCCCCTGAGTCAGCGTTGTTTCATAGGCCGCATTCACCGCCTCTTTCGCCATCATACTCACCGGCAGGGATTTCTCTGCAATCGAGGATGCCACACTCAATGCCTCATCGAGCAGTTGATCCACTGGCACAATACGAGAAACCAGACCACAGCGCTCGGCCTCCTCGGCGTCCATCATCCGCCCTGTCAGGCACATATCCATAGCCTTGGATTTACCGACAAAACGGGTCAGACGTTGCGAGCCGCCCATGCCCGGAATGACGCCAAGACGGATTTCCGGCTGGCCAAACCGGGCAGTATCTGCTGCCAGAATAAAATCGCACATCATCGCCAGTTCGCAGCCGCCACCCAGCGCATAGCCTGCAACGGCTGCGATAATCGGTTTGCGCACGGAGGTGAAACGCTCCCACTCGCCAAACCAGTCAGCCGCGAACACGGTGCTGAAATCCTGCACCTGCATTTCCTTGATATCCGCACCGGCGGCAAATGCTTTCGCCGAGCCGGTCAAAACAATACAGCCCACTGCGGGATCTTTGTCTGCTGCCTCTACTGCTGTGATTAGCTCTGCCGCAAGCTGCCGGTTCAATGCATTCAGCGCCTGCGGGCGGTTCAACGTTATCAGCCGGACACGGCCATGCATAGCTGTCAGGATCGTTTCATAAGTCATGACTGTCCCTCCTTGCCACGCAACAGGCGGATAATACCGGAGAAGTCCTCCCCGCCGGAACCAAGCGCGTTGAACAGATTATAGAGCTGTGCCGCCTCTGCTCCCAATGGCGTGGTCGCACCGACAGAGGCGGCGGCGGCCTGCGCCAATTTCAAATCTTTCAGCATTAAGCTTGCGGCAAAGCCCGGTTGATAATCCCTGTTGGCAGGCGAAGTCGGCACCGGCCCCGGCACCGGACAATTGGTTGTCAGCGCCCAGCACTGGCCGGATGAAGTGGAAGCGACATCAAACAAAGCCTGTTGCGACAGCCCCAGTTTTTCACCCAAAGCGAAAGCCTCGCACACCCCGATCATAGAAATGCCGAGGATCATATTATTGCAGATTTTCGCCGCCTGCCCTGCGCCGGCATCACCGCAATGCACAATGCGCTTGCCCATAGCGGCCAGCACAGGTTCGGCTTTGTCAAAAGCAGCTTTTTCGCCACCAGCCATAAAGGTAAGCGTTGCCGCCGTTGCACCGACAACACCACCGGAAACCGGCGCATCAATGCTCAATAATTTATGCTCTGCTGCCATTTCATGCGCTTTGCGGGCACTGTCGACATCAATGGTCGAGCAATCAATCAGCAGTGTATCCGGCACGACCAGCGCCGTCAGTTCACGCCAGACGCCCAAAACATGGGAGCCAGCGGGCAGCATGGTGATAATCACACTCGCGCCCTGCACAAGCTGCCCAATATTATCCGCAATCTGAACGCCGTTTGCTTTAGCTGCTTGTTTTGATGCCTCAACCAGATCAAAACCGCGCACGTTAAATCCCGCTTTGACGAGATTGGCCGCCATAGGCCCGCCCATATGACCGAGGCCGATAAAACCAATAGTCTTATTAGTATTCATTTATCCCTCCCGCTCAGCAACTCACGAGTGATAATCACCCGCATGATCTCATTGGTGCCTTCCAGAATCTGATGCACACGCAGATCACGCACCAGTTTTTCCACGCCATATTCGCTCAGATAACCGTAGCCGCCATGCAGTTGCAGCGCCTGATCGGCAACGTTAAATCCGGCATCAGTGACAAAACGCTTGGCCATAGCGCAAAGTTTCACAGCATCGGCATCATGACGGTCGAGCGCGCGGGCTGCACGGTGCAAAAATGTACGCGCCACTTCAAGTTCCGTAGCCATATCGGCAAGACGGAATTGCAAGGCCTGAAACTGATGCAGCTTGGAGCCAAAAGCCTTGCGCTCATCCATATAGGTCAGTGCCTTGTCAAAAGCAGCCTGCGCACCACCGAGCGAACAAGCGGCAATATTCAGCCGCCCGCCATCCAGTGCAGACATCGCAATTTTAAAGCCGATGCCTTCCTGACCAATCAGGTTTTCCGCCGGTATGCGCACATTATCGAACATCACCGTGCGGGTCGGCTGGGCATTCCAGCCCATTTTCTTTTCATTGGCACCGAAGGAAAGACCAGCAGCATCCTTCGGCACGATAAAAGCCGAGATGCCTTTGGCATCTGCCGCGCCGGTTCGCGCCATCACGATATAAATATCACTCGCACCGGCACCGGAGATAAACTGCTTCTGCCCTGTAATCAGATAATCATCACCATCGCGCACCGCTTTTGTGCTGAGATTAGCGGCATCAGAACCACAAGCCGGTTCGGTCAGACAATAGCTGGCGATCAGTTCCATGGGTGTCAGTTGCGGCAACCATGTCTGCCGCTGTGTTTCTGAGCCATAGGCATCAATCACCCATGCGCACATATTATGGATCGACAGGAATGAAGCGATGACCGGACAGCCTTGCGACAGTGCTTCAAAAATCAATGCTGCATCCATGCGGGTCAGGCCGGAACCGCCCACATCATCACGGATATAAATACCACCCATGCCCAAAGCTGCTGCTTTGCGTAGCACGTCCACGGGAAAGTGCTTCTGCTCATCCCATTCCAGAGCATGTGGTGCCAGTTCCTGCGCAGCAAAATCAGCAGCCATGGCGAAAATGCTGTTCTGCTCCTCATTGAGTTCACCGGACATGGTTCTCTCCTCCGTTCTGCGCAGGCCTGTTACGCCCGACATTCAGTTCCGGAAATTCGCTCTCATTAAACGCAATGCCACGGAACACATCGTTCTCGATGCCCTCCCGCTCCAAACGGCGCAGTTGCACGCGGCGGATTTTTCCGGAGATTGTCTTGGGCAATTCCCGCACAAATTCCAGCGAGCGGATGCGCTTGAACGGTGCCAGACGTTCATTGGTATATTGCAAAACTGAAAGCGCGACTGCACGGGAAGGCTCTTCACCGGCGCGCAGCAGAATATAGGCTTTGGGAACAGACAGACGGATCGGGTCATCCACCGGAATAACCGCGGCTTCCGTCACCGCATCATGTTCCAGCAACACGCTTTCCAGCTCAAACGGGCTGATACGATAATCAGAGGATTT
>JAIRVW010000057.1 GCA_031253705.1 Brucellaceae bacterium | reverse complement strand
AGCTTGTTATTAAAACCGGTCATCTGGAAAACCTTATTCTTCTATGGACAGCTCAGGGCAGACGGAAACATATTTAAAAGGCTTTGTTTCCCATCTGCCAGTCTTTTGCAATCAACTATTTCAAATAGTTATTCAGGGAGCGGAATAAATTCCTCAGCATCCCCCGGAACAATATCAAAGCGGCGGCTACGCCACTCTTCTTTTGCCTGTTCAATACGTTCTTTTGATGATGAGACAAAATTCCACCAGATATAACGGCGGCTATCCATTGTCTCACCACCGAACACCATAATCTGCGCACCTTCGCCGGCAAAATTCTGCGGCACGGCTTCAATCACAATATCATCGCCCTGTCGGAAGGCCAGCAGCTGATTATCTGTAAACACTTCACCGGCAATACGAACCGCACCGCTTAAGATATAAATCGCGCGCTCTTCCTGCATTGCAGGTAAATGGAATTTGCCGCCAGCCTCGATGAAAACATCTGCATAAAGCGTGTCGCTATAGGTCGGCACATTGGACTTCAGTCCGTGCATGTCGCCAATCATCAGGCGCATGCGGAATTCTTTTTCCTGCAGCCACGGCAATTCCTGCACCGTATGAGTGCTGAATTCCGGCGCCATGTTTTCATAACGCTCCGGCAGTGCAACCCATGTCTGCACACCGGAAATTCCGAGCGGTGCCCCACGCATTTCCTCCGGTGTGCGTTCCGAGTGCACAATGCCACGTCCGGCGGTCATCAGATTGACTTCACCCGGATTAATCACCTGCTCGGTACCCAGACTGTCACGGTGACGAATATTACCGTCCAGCAGATATGTTACTGTTGAAAGACCGATATGCGGATGCGGCGCGACATCGAGTGCCTCGCCTGCACGCAATAAAGCAGGCCCCATCCGGTCGAAGAAAATAAAAGGCCCGACGAGACGGCGTTTGGCGGTCGGCAAAGCACGACGCACCTGCAGGCCACCCACTTCACTGGTGCGCGGCACAATCAAAGTCTCAATTGCATCAATCGACTGAAGATCACCGGGAACCGGATCCTGACCAGGAAAAAAACTCACGAAGCAATCCTTTCAGCAAAATCCGACATTAAAAACTTCAATCACCATAACATAAAAAAGAGATGTTCGGAAATTTGCTTCCGGACATCTCATCACAAATCAGTCAGCAACAAAGAGTGCTTATTTCTGGCTAAGCATTTTCAGCAATTGCTGCATGTCCGGCACCTGACCATTAGCAGTCAGCTTGTCTACGATGCCCGGAAGCGCAGCAGAAAGCTCTGCCAGCAAATCCTGTTCATTGACGCCAGCCTGACGCGCAATGTCAGAAATTGTATTCTGACCAAGCGCATTGCCGAGCTGATCCGGTTCAATGGCTGCATTATTGCCACCGCCAACCCAGCTTTCAACTTTGTCACCACGACCTGCCTGTTTCAGCTGGTCAAGCAGACCACCCAAACCGCCACTGCCCGCATTCGGTGCAGCTTGTCCGGCCGTACTGCCACCCAGAACTCCGCCCAGCAAGCCACCTAGAACGCCGCCTAAGCCGCCAAGACCACCAGCTTGTGCATTATCCTGCGGATGGTTTGCGGCCTGACCGCCACCCAGCAATCCGCCCAGCAGATCACCAAGACCGCCACCGGATGAAGCATGATCCGGCGCAGGCACCTGTGCCTGCTCTTTCTCATCGGATTTACCGCTAAACATACGGCCGACAAGCAAGGCACCCAATGCAATGAGAACCGGCTTAGTCAGGCTGCCGCCCGGTACCGGTTCATTATTAGAAGAGTCACCACCAAAAAGGCCCATTTTATACTTCCTCCAAACCTGCGAAATGCCGGATAATGCTCAGCTTTACGTAAAAAAAAATAACTTGGCAAGATTGTACCTTGCCAAATATGCATTGATATGGGAGCGTTTTACCGAGTTTCCAGAGCGAAATGTCACATATTTATCGGCAGTTTTTGCTCTGTACTTTATCATTTTAGCATGTTTGCAGTTACAAATCTGCATCTGACTGCAAAATGCTTTTGCGACACGGAGAAACAACAATGTCAGTGATCAGCTGGATTATTCTCGGTCTCATTGCCGGTTTTATCGGCAGCAAAATTGTCAATAAAAGCGGTCAGGGCATGCTGATGGATATTGTCCTCGGCATTGTCGGCGCGGTTATCGGCGGTGTTATCTTCAACTTCTTCGGTGCGGCCGGTGTTACCGGCCTCAATATTTACAGCCTGATTGTCTCGGTTATCGGGGCTGTTGTGGTGCTGTTCCTGTATCATGCCATCAGCGGGCAAAAGCAGCTGCGATAAACATAAACGGACACTATTATGCATTGGATTGAGCCATATATCGCCACCTATGGCTCGATTGCGTTGTTTATTATCATCTATTTTGAAAGCTTCGGTGCGCCTGTGCCCGGAGAATCTATTCTGATTGCCGCTTCCCTGCTGGCACAGCAAGGCACATTGTCTTTGCCTGTGATGCTGATGGCTGTTTTTCTGGCTGCTATTCTCGGTGACAGCACGGGCT
>JAIRVW010000398.1 GCA_031253705.1 Brucellaceae bacterium | reverse complement strand
CTATCGGCGCACCGGGTGTCGTGACCCTGCTCAACTCCGATTATGACTGGTGGGTCGGCACCCGCAATATCGAAGCTCTGTTTGGCAAGAAAATAAACCTCGATGCCATGCGTGATGTGAGAGTGCAGACCCTGATCGGCACGGAAGACAATCTCACATGGGAAATCGCCATTCCGCGCGACAGCGCCTTCTGGATGGATGGTGCCGATCTGATGGGGGAAAACCGGTTGGATCGCATTGAAGCTTTGGCCAAATCTTTCGAAACACAGGGCATTCGGGTCCGCCGCGATGCTGTGGCCGGTGTCGCCCATGAGCCTTTCCGCGTGATTGAGCCCGCAGAGGCCTTCTTCACGGATGTTGTGCAAGGTCGTTACTAAAAATTATAAAAACAGGGGAATAACATGATTTTTAAAAACAGTTTGAAAGTGCTGGCATTCAGTGTCTTGGCAAGCACCCTCTCCTTTGCTGCCTTCGCGCAGGAAGGGCAAACTCTGCGGCTAGCTCTGCACTCCGATATCGGCAGTAAAAATCCGGGCGTGAACCGTGATGGCCCGTCTGATATGGTTCTGGCGCATGTGGTTGAAGGTCTGGTTGCCTATGGCGAAGACCTGACCATCAAGCCGATGCTGGCCGAGAGCTGGAACAGCAATCCGGAGGCAACAGAATATGTGTTTCATTTGCGCAAAGGTGTAAAATTTCACAATGGCAGTGAAATGAAGGCTGAAGATGTTGTCTGGAACTTCAAGCGCTATCTGAATGCAGAAACCGATTTCCAATGTGTCGGCCGTTATAATGGCACCATCGGCGCTGCGATTGAAGATGTGAGTGCTGCGGACGACTATACGGTTACAGTGAAATTCAACGTACCGGCACCGAATTTTCTGATGACATTGGCGACAATTCAATGCACGCCGTGGATACTCCACCCCTCATCTGTGGCAGCGGACGGCAAATTTGACAAGCCTGTCGGCACCGGCCCTTATCAGTTCAATGATTGGCAAACCGGTCGTTATGTCGAATTGAAAAAGTTCGATGATTACAGCGCTCTTGCCGGTGACAAAGACGGCTATGCCGGAAATAAGCAGGCGCTTATTCCGACCCTGCGCTTTATGACGGTTCCGGATGCCAGCACCCGCAGCAATGGTCTTGTAGCCGGTGACATTGATATGATCGACGAGGTCGATCCGACACTGATCGATACGCTGACCGCAAAATCTATGAATGTAGATATTCAGCAAACACCATCATGGATGACCCTGCATCTGCAAACCAATGCTCCGCGCCTCAAGGATGTGCGTATGCGTCAGGCCATTGCGCATGCTATTGACCTGACACAGCTTGTCGGTGCCGTTGGTGAAGGGCGCTATGTTGCCAACCCGTCAATCATTCCGTCGGAAAGCCCGTATCGTGATGACAGCACCGCCACATGGCCTGCTTATGATGTGGAGAAGGCACGCGCCCTGCTGGCTGAAGCCGGTTATAATGGCGAGCCGATCAGCCTGCTGGTTTCCAACCGAGACGATCGTGTGCAGGTCGCAACCATTGTGCAGGCCATGCTCAACATGGCCGGTATCAATGCCCAGCTGGAAGTGCGTGACTGGGCAACCCAGCTCGACCGCTATCGCCGCGGCGATTATGAGATGGAAATTTTCGCGTATTCCGCACGCCTTGATCCGCTTCTGATGTACCAGTCGCTGATCGGTGACAAAGCACAGGAACCTGCGCATCAATGGGATGACAAGGAAGCCATTGCTTTACGCACCAAGGCTGCGAATACGCAGGATTTCGAAGAGCGCAAGAAAATCTACAATGAGCTGCATCAGCTGGCGGCAAAGCAAGTACCGATCATCGGCCTGTTCAACCTGCCAACCATCACAGCGCTTAATCCGAAAATTGCGGATTATAAAGGCTGGCCGGCCGGTACACACCGTCTCTGGGGCGTGAGCAAAAAAGACTGAACCTTATACGCGATGCCGGACATTCCGGCATCGTCCTCCCCTTTATGAACAGGACACGCTATGGCCGCGCCTGAATTTAATTATACGAACAGCGATGCAACAGGTCTGGCGCAAGCCATTAAGGACAAGGTGCTTTCTCCGCGTGAAGCGGTTGATGAAGCCTTTGCCGCCATTGCCCGTGTTAACCCCCAACTGAATGCCGTTATCTGTGAAATGCGCGATGCGGCAGACGAGCAATTACAACAGCTTGCCGCTCAATCCCCGCAGGATCACGGGGCGCTGTTTGGTGTGCCCACCTTGCTGAAAGATGACTGCCCGTCTTTTGCCGGTGCATCAATGTCCTATGGCTGTCGCGCAGCGGATGGTCATGTGTCCGAGCGGGATCATGAACTGGTGACCCGCTATCGCGCTGCCGGTCTGGTCATCATCGGCAAAACCAATTTGCCGGAATTCTCCTGCAATATTGCCACCGAGCCAAGCCTGCACGGCGCAACGCTTAATCCATGGGATGTCAGCAAAAGCATTGGCGGTTCCTCCGGCGGCGCAGCGGCGGCTGTTGCCGCGCGCATGGTGCCGGTGGCTTATGGCAATGACGGTGCCGGTTCTATCCGTATCCCTGCCGCCTGCTCCGGTCTGTTTGGCCTGCGTCCGTCCCGTGGGCGGGTTCCTTGTGGCCCTGTTTCTACGGAAAACTGGGGCGGATTGGTGAGCCATCACGTCCTCACCCGCTCAGTGCGTGACAGCGCTTTGATGCTCGACCTGACCGATGCACCGGAGCAAGGCGCACTTTACAGTGCACCGGCCAAGACCAACAGTTTCATGCAGGCTGTCAATCAGGCGCCACGTAAATTACGCATCGGTCTGTGGCAAAAAACTGGTCTAGAAACACCGGTCGAGCAGGCTATGCTGGAAGCCCTGCATAAAACCGCAGAAATGTGTGCGGCTCTCGGGCATGAGATTGTTGAGATCATGCCGGATTATGATGCGCGCACTTTGAGTGATGCCTTCACCAGACTGGTTGCCACCTATACGGCGATGGAAGTGGATGATCTGGCGCGTGATTTCAACAAGCCGGTCAACAGCGACTTCTTTGAGCCCAGCAATCTCGGCCTTGCCGAATATGGTCGCTCTCTCAGCGGCCTGGATATTCTGCGCGCCCGTAATCAAATCAACTCGACTGCCCGTAGCTTCGGACGTATGTTCAGCACTGTAGATGTTGTGCTTTCACCCGTATTGCCGTGTCTGCCTTTCGATAAAGGCACTTTGAATGTCCGCTCTAATGACTGGAAGCATTTTGCCCGCCAGTTCATGGAGCTGACCATGTTCACCCATCCGGTCAATGCCGCCGGTGCACCTGCCATGAGCGTACCACTGCTGCAAACCGCAGAAAATACACCGCTCGGTATGCAGTTCATTGCCGCGAATGGCAAAGAAGAAACCCTGCTCACATTGGCCGCCCAGCTTGAAAGCCACTATCCGTGGGGTAGCCACCGCCCTGCAATTTGCGCCTGAGGACATCAAACACATGCTTTATACCAAAGACTATTTTCAGCCGCATAATGACGATGAGATTTTTGATCTCATTGACCGCACTGTGCTGGGTACCCTGATTACTCCGCATGAAAACGGCGTAGCAATCTCCCATCCGATCTTTATGATTGACCGGCAGAACCGCCGTCTGATCTCTCACATCGCGATGAACAATAATCACGGCCAATCTTTGCGCGCAGGTTTACCTTCTGTGGCCATTCTGATGGATCAGGGCAGCTATATTTCCTCCTCGTGGTATCCGAATTATCCGCAGCGCGACAGCGCACCGACATGGAGCTTTATGGTTGCGCATATTCACGGCAAGCCGGAGATTATGAGTGATGCCGAGACTGTGCAGCACCTGCAGGATCTGGTGACCCATATGGAACGCGGCCGTGATAAACCATGGCAGATGAAAGAGCTTGGGCCCGGTGGCATGGGACGCCGCCTGCCAAATATTCTCGGTTACACAATGCCCATCGACAAGATGGAAGTGAAATTCAAACTCGGGCAGGATGAACGCAGCGGTGACATGAAAGCTGCAACAGAAGAACTGGAAAAAAACGGCCAGCAGGCACTGGCTGACCGGATGCGTGATTACTGCAAACTGTCACAAGAATAATATCTGACACAGAGCTGATAGCGCTGACCCACGATGATCGTTGTCAGCGCAGTCGGCTACAGATTACTTTTTCTCAATCAGTCCCTGCGCAATCGCTTCGAGCACTGCATGAGCGCGGGATGTAACCTCAAGCTTTTTAAAAATCGCTTTTGTATAATCCGTAATCGTGTGTTCTGACAAATCCAGTGCACGGGCGATTTCCGCATTGGTCAGCCCGTGCGCAAATTTTGTCAGAACCTGTTTCTCACGATTGGTCAGCCTGATTTTAGAGAGCATAGCGGGCTTGTCTTTTTCACCGCGGGATCGGTCTAACAGGCCAAGTATATTACGGATTTTCGTAATCAGAATATCGTAATCCACCGGCTTGGTAAGATAATCATCCGCCCCCAGTTTCAATCCTTCCAGAACATGCGTGCGGTCGCTGAGTGCGGTCAGAAAAATAAAAGGAACAGAGCTCAGTTGCGGTTGCTCCTGCCGAAGGTGCCGGTACAAATCCAGTCCGCTGATCCCCGGCATCAACACATCACATAAAATCAGATCAGGACGGCTCGTCGCAAGATAGATCAGTGCCTGCTCCCCGTCGCAGGCAGCAACGGCGAGAAATCCTGACGCCGTCAACTCGTGAATGATTTCTGTGCGAATATCATTTTCATCTTCGATGCACAGAATGGTGTATTGCGCACCGGTCTCCGGATTAATCATGGCATCCTCCGTTCACAGGTAAATGCAACTCGAATATACTGCCGCCGCCGTCACCCGAACGGTAAGTGATTGTGCCGTCGTGCATCTGGGCAAGCTTCAGTGACAGAGGGAGCCCCAGACCACTTCCCTCAACATGAGACACTGTTTTAGAACGGAAAAAACGATCAAAAATCAAAGGCCTGTCTTCCTCTGAAATGCCAATACCATAATCTGTTACAGCACAGGTAAGCTGTGTTCCGTCACATTCAACAGACACATCAATTGATGCGGAAGGAGGAGAGTATTTTTCCGCATTGGAAATAAAGTTGAGTAAGATCTGCTCAATCAGCGCCGCATCGCCCTGTATCATCATATGCTCATGAGATGCGCTGCAATGAATCTGCCTTTCCGGATAAATATCCTGATGATAGGCGCGGACTTTCTCGACGATCTTGTTGAAGTCGACTTCGGTGACAGCCAGATCGAACCCGCCTTCCGTCAGCCGGTCATTACTGATGGTGCTGTCCATGATAAATGTCAGCTGTTTGACCGCACTACGGATACGCAATGTCCGCTCCAGCAGCACATCCGGCGTAATCTCTTCAGGCCGCCGCACAAAACGCTGGGCAATCATATCAATGATCGCAATTGGTGTGCGAAACTGATGGGAGACAGTCGCCAGAAAATTTTTATAAACAGAATTGGTATTGCGCTCATTGATCAGCGATTGCTGCAGTTCTGCTGTACGGCGCTCAATCGTGCTTTCCAGCTTATCATTATAATCATGCAATTGTTTTTGCGCAGCATAAAGAGCGCGCAAATTAGCAATCAACAGCCATGCCATCGCGAAACCGGACAAAAGCAAGCCGATAATTGATGTCAGAATAAGATAAATCGTATGTAATTGTTTATCGAGTTGCGCACCGGTTTTCTCACGTTGTGCAAGAATGGTCTTATTGCTCAATTGTCCGAGTTCAATAAAAGCCGGTGTCAGAATTTTATATAATTGATATGGTTTTGTCGCAGGATTGCTCCGCGCAACCTGAAACTCATCAATAATACGGTTGAGCGCAACCAGATGCCGCGTACCGTCAATACGCGCATAGAACTCATGCTGCGGATTATCCGAAAATATCTTCAGACGGCTTTGTAACAAGCTTAACCGCAGATCGACGTTCTCAGATGTATCCCCCTCATCAGGAAAAATGACACTATCCGAAAGCCGTCCGACTTCACGCGTGGTCTGCATAATATTCCAGAGCATATCTTCGCCGGTGAAGGACGGAAGAGCTCTGCGAATAGCAAAAAGCTGATAGGATGCATAAGCCAGTATTAAAGCAAAAGCGATAATCGCGGTTCCCGATATCAGATAGGCACTGCGACGGCTCATTGAACTGCAATCTCTTTTAACTGCCATGACCAACGATGGTCAAAACGGGCATCCTGCAATCTCGAATAGCTGTCACGCGGATAAACGAGCCAGTACGGCCCTTTATCCCGTATCGTCAGCCTTTTACCATCCATAAATGCCGCAATAAGCGCTTTATACTCAAGCGCATCACTCAAAGGGATGTCGATGGTGTAATCATTCCAGGCTGTCAGCCGTAGCAAGGTCGAACGGTTATAAGACCGCAAATCAATGCCGGCATTGAGGAGAACATCTTTAAGCGTGGCACCTGCAAACTGATGCAGACCTTCAGTCCATACGGTCTGTGTCCGGATAACAGTCTGCGGCAGTTTCAAAAAATCATTTTCGGACAGAACGACTGAGAAACCTGATTTATCGGTAATCCGCAGGTCGCTGATATTACTCGCGACAGCCGTTTTCATCGCTGCAAACATCAGGCTGACATGACTGAACACTGCAACAAGCATGAGTTTCTTCAAGAACTCACGTCTGGACATTACCGCGATCATCATCACCCTGTTTTAATGCTTAGTATTTAAGTA
>JAIRVW010000346.1 GCA_031253705.1 Brucellaceae bacterium | reverse complement strand
CAGTGCAATACGCTGGTGATGGGGCCGGGCGGCTATAAGTTCAGTGACTATCCGCGCCTCGGCCTGCCTTTGTCTTTCATCATTATCTGTGTGGCCGTACCGGTGCTGATGTTCTGGTGGCCGTTGCAGTAAAAAAGAGATTATCCGGCCATGAAGCCGGTTGAATCCTTCTGCCAGTAACCGGCAACCAGTGTCTGGTCGCGGGATTTGCCGAGCTGTTTGCGCCAGTAATCGCGCATGGTTTTGGCATGATCCGCCTCGGCGGCAAACCAGCCGAAACTGTCATCACCCTCCGGCCACGGCATGGCACGGAGCCTGTTCGTAAGCTCCGTTGCTGCCGCATCCTGATCGGCATTTACAATCCACTCGATGATCACGCCTTGCGGGTGCGCGAGCGGCTGAATATCGGATTCTGCATCCACAGCAATCAGCACATGGCCGGTAACATCCGGTGCAAACTCCTCCAGCATTCTCCCGATCGCGGGCAGACCGGTCATATCCGCACCAATCAGATATTGCTTTGCCTGACGTAACGGGCGGCCGACCGGCCCCATCAGGCCGATTTTATCACCGGCTCTGGCATTTTTTGCCCACAGGCTGGCCAGCCCTTCAGTTTCATGAATATAGAAATCAATATCCATCCAGCCTTCTGCAATGTTGAGATTGCGGATGGTATAGGCGCGTGCCGCAGGACGTTTGTTCTCATCCGGCCAGAAAGGCAGACCGTTCGGCCCCATAATCGGCCAGACTGGTTGCGGCACATCTTCAGTCGGCAGTAACAGGCGTACATGCATGGCGCCGAACAGCGAAAAGCGTTTCAGGTCTTCACCGCTGAAACGGATACGCAGCATATGCGGGGTAAAATAGTCTGCGCAGACCACGGTCATCTGACGGAATTGCGGGAGCGGCTGCTCACCGGCCTGATCACCCTCCCAGACAATATCCGGTGCTTCTTCCTTGGTGTAAAGTTTGATGGCTACGGCAGCCAGATCTTTCAGGCGGCTGAGTGCAACCGGCTCCGAAGCACGAAGTGAGACCAGATAACCGTCAGGACGCGATTGCAACTCAATCTGCCCGAACGGATAGTAAAAGGCGTGCTGCTTCTCCTGCACATCATAATGCGCTTCATAGGAGTTCAGGCGGTCGATAATCGGCGGCAGATAGGTTTCGCCGCGAGTCAGGCGGATAGTGGCATAGCTATGCAATGAAGAGGAATGCGCTGGCACGGTGTTCTCGCTTTTGGCAAGGGAATTCAAACAAAAGAGACAGGCAGCATCAGATGCCGCCTACCAGACTGGAGAGGGAAGATGTTCAGCCGCCGAAACGGCCGGTAATCGCAACTTTGAAAGTACGGCCTTTGCCTTGTTCAATATCCGAGCCGGTTGCCCAGCCGGTTTGCGCATCGGTATAGGCTTTGTTGAAGACATTATCGACGCCGAAGTCGAGCTTCACATTATCGGTAACCTGCCAGTTGGCGAAGACATTCACCAGATCCGTGCGCGGATAGACGGTCACGCCATTGCTGATTGCGCGGGTTACTTTGCCGATACTCTGATATTCAATCCCGTAAACCAGACGGTCATCGAGAGCTTTAAGACCGAGTGCCGCGCTGAAATTATGCAGCGGGGTGTTGCTCAGGGATTCGCCCTTGTAGATGCCGTCTTTCATTTCCGCATCGGTATAGGAGGCTGCGAGGTTCACATAGCCCCACCATGTGTCATAGGTGCCTTCCAGCTCCACGCCGCGCAGACGGGCGGTGCCGACATTCTCGGATGTTGTGTACTTGGCGATTTTAACGGTGTTGATGTAATCTTTCACATCAGTGTGGAAGATATTCAGCTTGGTGCGCAGCTGATCTCCGGCCTCAATCAGATTTTCCTGCCGCAGATTGATGCCCGCCTCATAGGTAGTGGCAACTTCCGGCTTGAGGAACAGGTTCGGCTCATAACCGGAACCATGGGCACCATTCTGACGGAACACATCCTGCATATGCGGCACGCGATAGCCCTGCGCATAAAGACCGTAGAACTGAATGCCCTCAACCGGCGTAATCCCGACACTCAGACGTGGCGAGATACGGTTGCCGTCGAGGCTGACATCCTGAGACGGTGAGGTCGGCGTGGCTTTGCTGGTGCCGTCGAGCTTATAGCCGTCATAGCGTACAGCGCCGATCAGCTCGAGCCATTTCTGATATTCGCCCTGCCACTGCACAAAGCCGCCATAGGCCTGTTGCTCGCCATTGCCGAAATTATCGGTGTCGGAGCGACCGCGCAGCTTATAATAATCCATGCCATAGGTAACGGTGTGCTTCAGGCTCTCTGTTTCAAACCGCGAACTGTTATGAGCGCGGAAACCGGATGTCGAAACATCATAATAGCGGGTTTTGCCGTAATCCTTGAGCTGCCAGACCTGAAACTGGTCATTATCTGTCGCGCTGTGATAGGCGTTGACGGATAGATCCCAGAACGGATTATCATCCGGCTTATAGGTGTAGCTGCCCGTATAGGTGCTGACCACGGTATCAGCATCATAGCGCGACAGGGTAGCGGAAGACGAACCGCTGCTGCCGGTGATGATATCTTCATATTTCTGGCGGGAAATGCCGAATTTCAGCTCATGGCCTTCTGCAGGGCGGAGGGTGACTTTCCCCATGCCGCTGATGACCTTCTCACCTGTCCAGCGCACATAATCGCCGTCACCGTTTTTATATTCATCACTGTCGCGGTAATTGAGATTGCCGATGACATCGAAATTCTCATTAAAGCGGTAAGCGCCGGTTGTGCTGGTGAGGAAGCCTTTTCCATTGCTTTCATAGCGCAGCTTTTCGCTCAAAGCCCATGTTTCACCGTCATAGAGAAAGTCACGGGCATCTTTGGTTTCAAAGGCAACCACACCGCCAATGGCACCGGAGCCGTAGATGTTGGAAACAGGGCCGCGGATGACTGTCACCTGCTTGAGCAGTTCCGGTTCAATATAGAACGAGCCGGAACCGTGACCGACACGCCAGTAATCCTGTCTTGCGCCGTCCAGTGTTACGGCCACACGGCCATATTGCTGCAGGCCGCGAATATTGATCGAGGTTGCCGGATCATCACCGTTCAGAGCGGCGTGAACGCCCGGTGTGAAGCGGAAAATATCTGCTGCAGTTACAGGCTGGATACGGTCAATCTGCTGACGGGAGATCAAACTGGTGGAGGCAATCGCATCAATCACAGCCTGATCATTGCTGAGCGGGGAGATAGTAATAGTGTCGAGTTCCAGCACCTGCGATTTGGCTTTGTCAGCAGGTTTCTGTTCATCTGTCTGTTGCTGGGTTTTAACCGGTTTTGTCTGCGCCAACAGCGGTGCTGTGCTGAGTGCCAGCAGGCCAAGTGTGCTGAGCACGGTTGTGTTCAGCAACCGGAAAGCGGAATTCTGAGAGATTTTCATACGACCCCCGATGATGCGGCCAGTGTACAGCGGGAGAAAATTTCGGGCTGTTGGCTTGCATTAAGTTGACTCATTAACTCATATTAAATAGGGCTATATAAATCATGATAAATAGAGTCAACTTTAATTATGCGGATCTGTCATTTGTTCACAAAGGCGAAAAACCATCCCGATTATCCGGCGTTGAAGATAATATTTTTGCTTACTCTTGCGCTGATTACCGTCCTGTTCTGGCTGAGTGTGAACACTGCCGGTGCATCAGTGCAGCAGATCACAGCGCAGCGCATCATCACGCTGGGGCCTGATGTAACCGAGATTGTCTATGCGCTTGGTGCGGATAAGCAGATCATTGCGCTGGATCGCAGCAGCAAATATCCGGCGGATACTGCGAATAAGACCAATGTCGGTTATCGTCGCAGCCTGTCGGCAGAAGGGGTGCTGGCGCTGCATCCCGATCTCATTATCGCCTCGGAAGATATCGGGCCGCCCGAAGTGGTGGATGTGCTCAACCAGTCCGGTGTGCCTGTATTGTATATTCCGGCGGTCAACAGCCGTGAGGGGCTGGTCACAAAAATCAGTCTGATTGCTGACCGTCTGCAATTGCAGTCACAGGGAGAGGCGCTGATAAAGTCCGTTACTGCGGATTTTGATGCGGCTATGGCCTATGTGCAAAAAGTCTCGCAAGGGCGCGGCAAAAAAGTGGTGTTCTTCCACGGGCTGACCAAACTGAGCGGCGCGGGCAGTGATACGGCAGCAGATGCCTTTATCCGCCATGCAGGCGGGATCAATCCGCTGTCTGTCTATAAGGGCTATAAAGCGGTATCCGAGGAATGGTTGCTGGAGGCGCAGCCGGATGTGGTGCTGATGCTCTCTGACGGTTCCGGTGGCCCCACAACGGAGGATGTGTTCTCCGTTAAAGCCCTGCAAACCACACCGGCAGCCAAAAACAAGGCGCTGATCGTGCTCGACGGACCTTATATGCTGGGCTTCGGTCCCCGCACGGCTGAGGCTGTGCGTATTCTTGCTGATGCACTTTACGGGCAATAAAGACGCTTATTCATCAATTTCCGGTGGCAGCAATTTTTCAATATCACGGAAAATCTGCTGCCATTCACTTTCGTTCAGATCAAAGAGCTGAAAACTGCGCAGCAGAAATGCGCCTTCATTGGCAATGAAGGCGAGACGGGCATTGCGGCCTTGTTCTGTTGAGACATCCAGCCCGCTCAGCTGCTGGCGATACCAGCGCTGTGTGTCGGCCAGTTGTTCTGAATTGGGTGTCAGAGCTGCCAGCATAGCCGCAAAACGTGAATCACCAAGCGGGTCACTGTCGCGGGTCACACGGATATGTGCCGCTATGTGGGTGAGGGCGTCTGTCCGGCCTTTCTTTCTGGCCGCAACCTGTTTGTCGAAGGTAATCCCCCAGCGGGTCAGCATCGCATCGACCAGCCCGTCTTTGGTGCCGAAACAATATTGTACGCCGCCCTTGGTGATCCCTGCGGCTTTGGCCAGCGCATCAATCGTCAAAGCCGGAGCACCGTGCTCCACGACGATTTTTTCTGCCAGATCCAGCAAATGATTGCGGTCAATCGTGCGCGGGCGGCCGATTTTTTTGTGTTTTTTACTTTCCATACGTATGGATTTAAATTACCGACCATCAGGTTTCAAGTTTTTATTGCAACAATCAGCCCCCTGATCCGTTGCAGCTTTTGATTTAATCGTGCTGAAAATCAGCACAGGAGAAGTGGATAAGATCAATGACATTGCATAATCGCTGGCTGGTTCTGGCCATCGTCTCAAGTGCTTTATTTCTGATCGTGATTGATATGACTGTGCTTTACACAGCATTGCCGCGCCTTACCCATGATCTGGCGGCCAGCGCCTCAGAAAAGCTCTGGATCATCAATGCCTATCCGCTGGTCGTTGCCGGTCTGTTGCCGGGTGTCGGCAGTCTCGGTGACCGCTTAGGGCATAAGCGTATGTTCACGGCGGGACTGGTGGTGTTCGGTCTTGCATCGCTGGCTGCAGCCTATGCGCCTTCAGCCGAGGTGCTGATTGCTGCCCGCGTGCTGCTCGCCGTTGGTGCCGCGATGATGATGCCGGCGACGCTTTCGATCATCCGTCTGACCTTTGAAGATGAGAATGAGCGCTCATTTGCCATTGGTATCTGGGCGGCCGTTGCTTCAGGCGGCGCAGCCTTCGGTCCTGTGGTCGGCGGTATTTTGCTGGAATATTTCTGGTGGGGTTCTGTTTTCCTGATCAATGTGCCGGTGGTACTGATCGCGCTGGTTCTGGCTTTGACGGTACTTGAAAGCCGTCCCGGCAATAAAAGCCGTCAATGGGATCTGATTGGTTCCGTGCAGGTGATGATCGGTCTGGTCGGTGTAACCTTTGCACTGAAGGAGCTCGCCAAGCGCGACGGTTCTCTGGTGCTTTTTGCCATTGCCATGATCGCCGGTCTGATTGCGCTGGTGGTATTCTACCGCAGGCAGCGCGCAACCAATGGCATGCTGATTGATTTCACATTGTTCAGTAACCGCAAGTTCTCATCCGGTGTGCTGGCGGCTTCTGTTTCTTCCGGTGCGCTGATCGGTGTGGAACTGGTTTTCAGCCAGCGTTTGCAGCTGGTCGCCGGTTATTCACCGCTGGAGGCAGGGCTGCTCATTCTGCCAATTCCGCTGGCTGCCTTTATTGCGGGGCCGCTGGTTGGTCTGAGCCTGCCTAAAATCGGCGCAGCGCGTGTGCTGTGGGGCGGTATGCTGATTACCGGCCTTGGTACGGCGCTTTATCTGCTGAGCTTTCAGATGCAGCCGCAAGTCTGGATCATCGGCCTGATGATTATGGGCTTTGGTGTCGGTGCCGCTATGACCGGTGCATCCACGGCAATCATGGGCAATGCGCCGGAAGAAAAAGCCGGTATGGCAGCCTCGGTCGAGGAAGTATCCTATGAACTGGGCGGTGCAACCGGTGTTACGATTTTCGGCAGTCTGATGACCGCGATCTATACGGCTTTCATGATCGTACCGGAAGGCTCGGGTTTTCCGGAAACGATCCGTGACAGTCTGGATGAGGCTCTGTTACTGGCAGAAACCCTGCCTGCGGAACAGGCGCAGCAATTGCGGGACATCGGCTTTATGGCCTTCGATCAGGCCTTCATGTGGGTGATCGCAACGGCCACCTTGCTGATATTTGCAACGGCTTTGCTGATTTTCCGCCTGAACCGCAAAGCATAAAAAAAGACCGGCTCATTCTGACGGATGAGCCGGTCTTCCTGTTTGAACAGGATGATGATTATTTATCATCTTTCATACGGGCGAAATAATTCGCCAGCAGCGCACCGGAGATATTGTGCCATACGCTGAAGATTGCGCTTGGTACCGCGGCCAGTGGTGAGAAATGTGCATTGGCAAGCGCTGCACCCAGACCGCTGTTCTGCATGCCGACTTCAATCGCAATGGCTTTGCGCTTGGCAAGCGACATGCCGGTGAGTTTGGCAGCGGTAAAGCCGAGCAGATAGCCGATACCATTGTGCAGAACCACAACAACAAAGATCAGCAGGCCGGAGGTTGCAATCGCCCCTTTGCTGCCTGCCACAACGGCAGCAACGATCAGCACGATGCCGGTTACGCTGATGAGCGGCAGTGCAGGGACAGCAGCCTTCACAATACCCGGAATAAGTTTCTGCGCGAGAACACCGAGTGCCAGTGGCACGAGGATCACTTTAACAATGCTCATGAACATTGCCCATGCATCGACCGGCAGGAACTGGCTGGCAAAGAACCAGACGAGGAATGGTGTCACCAGCGGTGCGGCCAGTGTGGTCACGCTGGTGCAGGCAACAGACAGAGCCACATCGCCTTTGCCGAGATAGGTCATCACATTGCTGGATGTACCGCCCGGGCAGCAGCCGACGAGAATAACACCGGCAGCCACTTCCGGTGACATCGGAATGATCTTGGTCAGCAGCACGGCAAGCAGCGGCATGATCAGGAACTGCGAGGCGACGCCGATACCCACATCAACCGGACGACGTACCACTTCACGGAAATCATCGACGGAGAGGGTAAGCCCCATGCCGAACATGATGATACCGAGCAGGGTAACAATATAAGGGCCGAAGAGTTTAAACGTGTCAGGGAATACAAAGCCCAGTACGGCAAACAGCAGAACCCAGACCGCAAAGGTCTTGCCTACGAATGCCGAAAAGCTTGCCAGCATTTTCATTACAGATAGTCCTTATTTAATAACTGACCCCGCTCTAATTTCAATAAAGCAGCATGGCAAGTTACTAATGAAATAAAATAAGTGCATTACGGGTAATAAAATGAGTCTGCATGGCAGGCATATAGGTCTAAAGTTTCAGAGGGCCGGTAAATAAAAACACCCGCCACGGATTGCCATGGCGGGTGTGATAAGTGCGGTTATCAGACTGTCTGATCAGGCTGTCTTTTTATTGTCGCCCATTTTGGCAATGGCAAACAGCGCGATAACGGCTGCGATACTGACATACCATGCAGGGGCGCTGTAGCCGAGCGATGTGGTGCCGAGCCATGTCAGCGCTGCCGGAGCAAAACCACCGAAAACCGTGGTGGAGATGTTATAAGCCAGCGACATACCGGTTGAGCGGATATGGGTCGGGAACACTTCAGACAGAGCGGAAGGTGCAACGCCAACCACACCGGCAACCATAACACAGAAGCAGCTCTGAACAGTAATCAGGGTACCGAGTGTCGGTGTATGATGCAGCCACCACAGCAGCGGATGGATAGCCACCAGCAATACGGTTGTGGTGATCGCCAGTGTCACACGGCGGCCGATCTTGTCGGAAACCGCACCGGCAACGATACAGCCGATAGCCATCAGCACGTTACCGATCAGGGCGGCGATAAAGGCCTGCGAACCGGTAAAGCCGAATGCACGCTGCACATAGACCGGCATATAGATGATCATCACATAAACGCTGGCAGCCCAGAGTACCGAGAAAGCCGTGCCTTTAAGCAGCGCGCCGCCGTAATTGACAAATACTTCTTTCAGAGGTGCATGGTCTTCGGCTTTGGATTCCTTATCGAACTCGGCTTTGAAAGCCGGTGTTTCAT
>JAIRVW010000325.1 GCA_031253705.1 Brucellaceae bacterium | reverse complement strand
TCGGCAGTGGTTTCTTTGGTGTGCGATCAGAAATCGAGGTCGCCATAATGGGATGCCGGGAAAATGCCGCGCACACGATCAGCGAGAAGCGGACGGAAAGAAGGGCGGGATTTCATGCGTGCATACCACTCGCGGGTGGCACGGTGCTCAGCCCATTCAATCTCACCAAGATAATCCAGAATGGAAATACCGGCAGCGGCGGCCATGTCTGCATAGCTTGGCGTGTCACCGGCCAGCCAGTTGCGGGTGGCTGCCAGCCAGTCCGTATAGCGCAGATGCTGACGGATATTGGCACGCGCGGCGCGAATTGCAGTCGAATCAGGTGCTGAAGAGCCCATTTCCTGCGACATCTGCAATTTGAATACGCGCTCACGGGCGAGGTGACGGGTCACTTCATTTTCGAACTTGATCAGAAACCAGTCGACGAGGCGGCGCACTTCGGCGCGTTCCATCGGTGTTTCCGGTAACAGGCGGCGGTTGCGTTTCAGCGCACCGCGGGTTTCATCCATATATTCCGCAACGACAGTGGCACCGACAACGGGCAGGTCATTCTCGGCCAGCAGCACAGGCAGGGTTCCGGCAGGATTAAGTGCCAGAAACTCTTTTCTGCGAGACCACGGACGTTCCTCAATCATCTCTGCTTCCACGCCATATTCGTTGAGAATAAGACGGACATAGCGCGAGGTGGTGGACATCGGGTGGTGAAACAGCGTGAGCATGTGGTTCGATAGTACTTTCAGGTGTGGCCTGAACCGGTGTAACGCACAAAACATGTGCCACCGGAGAGCCGGATAGTCAGACTGAATTTTCTGCCAGCTTGTGCCTGTTCTGCAAAAGGATCAGACCTTGCAGAAGGCACTCATCCGGCAGGTGGCTCAGTTTGAACAGAGCGAAATAAAAATGCGCCTGTAAAGCATTTTGCGTAATTATACGCTCACCCTATAAATAATTAGTTAGGACGCATGCGTTACACAATAATGTATTGCATTTGGGCTAAGAACATTACAACAGGCTAAATTTAAGGCAGTGATGATGTTTTCAGCCCGTATGCGGCTTTCAGGCATAAATCCGGCTCTGAAACAGCTTTGAACCGGTCATGTAATTTTATGCAACACAGACAAAGGTAGTCAGCACTATGGACTTATGGGGAATCTTCGAGGCTGCGTTCCTCGGTCTTGTGGAAGGTCTGACCGAATTTCTTCCGGTCTCGTCTACAGGCCACTTATTGCTGGTGGGCCATTTTCTAGGTTTTGAATCAACCGGCCGTACTTTTGAAGTGCTGATTCAGCTTGGTGCTATTCTTGCGATTTTAAGCGTGTATTTCGGACGCTTGTGGAAACTGGCGACGGATTTGCCGAAGGATGCCGGTGCAAGACGTTTCGTTGCCGGTATTTTGCTGGCCTTCCTGCCAGCTGTGGTGATCGGCGTCTTTGCCCATAGCTATATCAAGCAGGTTTTGTTTGAAACGCCGATGCTGGTTTGCTCGATGCTGATTATCGGTGGCTTTATTCTGCTCTGGGTGGATCGTCTGCCGCTGCGTCCGCGCTATAATGATGTCACGCAATATCCGCTGAAAATGTGCTTCACGATCGGTCTGGTGCAATGCTTGGCAATGATTCCGGGTGTTTCGCGCTCCGGTTCCACCATTGTCGGCGCTTTGCTGATGGGCTCGGATAAGCGTACCGCTGCGGAATTCTCATTCTTTCTGGCCATGCCGACAATGGCCGGTGCTTTCGCCTATGATCTTTATAAAAACCATGCACTGCTCACGACCACGGATATGACGCAGATCGGTATCGGCTTTGTTGCAGCCTTTATCTCCGGTGTGATCGTTGTGCGCTATCTGCTGGATTATGTTTCCCGCCACGGCTTTGCAGTCTTTGCATGGTGGCGTCTGATTGTCGGTTCTGCCGGGATGGCCGCATTGTTGGTCTGGGGCTGATCTTGGGGCTAAAGGCTCTTAAAAATTACAAGCAGAAAAGGCCCCGGAAGGGGCCTTTATTTTTATCTGTGCTCTGTCAGACCAGTGTGCCGGCTTAGCGGGCAAGGCTGGCCTTGTCATACTGACCCTGTACGCGGTAGCGCCAGAGATAAGACGGCAGGATTGCATCAATCGCCTGCGGCTTCATGCCCAGACCTTCCAATGTGAGGTCTGCATCGGCTGCTTCCTGCGAAACTACATTATTGCTTTTGAGCAGTTTAACATGGTCGCTGGTCAGCGGCGGGTTCGGCAGCAGGCCGAGCACTTTGCCCTGCAGGCTTGCAACCCACCAAGGCAGGTTGATGAAAGCGCGCTTGCGGCTGATCACTTCCAGCGAGATTTCCATGCAACGACGCAGGGTCAGCACTTCCGCGCCACCCAGCTCATAGGCCTTGCCGCTCTGCAGCTTGCCTTCAACGCCGCGTGCAACAACTTCAGCCACATCGCCGACATAAACCGGCTGGAACTGCGTCTTGCCGCCGCCGATCAGTGGCATGAACGGCGAGAAGCGGGACATATTGGCGAATTTGTTGAAGAACTGGTCTTCAGGGCCGAAGATCACGCTCGGGCGCAGAATAACTGCATCCGGCTTAATGCCGAGAACCTGACGTTCTGCTTCGGCTTTGGTGCGGGCATATTCGGATTTGCTGTTCAGATCAGCACCGAGTGCCGACATGTGCAGCAGCGGCAGACCGGCAGCGGCAGCCACTTCGGCTACATGCTTTGCACCGATCGCATGAACAGTGTTGAAACGCTGCTTGCCGCCTTCAGCCAGAATGCCGACGAGGTTGACCACATAATCCGCACCGTGAACAGCGCGTTCCACCGACCAGCGATGGCGGATATTGGCCTGTACCAGCTGGATCTGACCGATATTGCCAAGCGGCTGCATGTAATAGGCGATTTCCGGTTTGCGCACGGCAACGCGGACGCGGTAACCGCGACGTGCCAGCGCATCAACCACATGACGCCCGACAAAGCCTGAGCCGCCGAAAACTGTGACCAGTTTTGGTGTTGTGCGATGATTGAGCGTTTGCGTGTCCATGACCTGTCTCCTGCGCCGGTCTTAATGCGGCATAATACTGCTCATCAGCATGTGCTTTGTGAGCCGTAAATTTCAAATGCTGTCTGTCGCACAGAGGCGCATTGCCAGCTTTGGGCACCGCTTTACTGTTTTTTTGTGGTTTCGCAAAGGGGACATAATGCTCCATACCCCGAAAGATTGCACTTTAAGCTTTGTTTTGTCCTGATTTGCATGAAACCCCTTTGCCTTTGCGTAAAT
>JAIRVW010000318.1 GCA_031253705.1 Brucellaceae bacterium | reverse complement strand
TCCCGCCGGTAAAGCTTTGATAACTAAAAAAGACAGACATTAGCGGGATTGTAAATAACAACGCAGACATCGGCATGGCACAATGATAACAGTCATGGCAGTGAATGCAGAATCTGGAGCAGAGTAGATTATGGCCATCTCCTTCGTGGAAAATGCTGTTGCACGGCGCGGCCTTATGTTGGTCATTTCCTCACCGTCAGGCGCGGGTAAGTCAACAATTGCGCGGTTGTTGCTTGAAGACCGTGAGATGGATCTCTCCCTCTCCGTTAGCGTGACAACACGTCAGCGCCGCCCGAGTGAAATCGAAGGCGTGCATTATCATTTCGAAAGCGTGCGTGAATTTGAGCGCCTGCGTGACAGCGATGCACTGATTGAATGGGCGGAAGTCCACGGCAATTATTACGGTACGCTGCGCGAGACTGCGGAAAATGCACTGGCCGACGGTCGTGATATGCTTTTCGATATCGACTGGCAGGGCGCTGAGCAGCTTCAGGCGAAAATGCCTGCGGATGTGGTGTCGATCTTTATTCTGCCGCCGACCATGAAAGAGCTGCAGATGCGTCTGAACCGCCGTGCGGAAGACACTGCAGATGTGATTGAAACACGCCTGAACAATGCCCGTTTTGAAATCCAGAAATGGAGCAAATACGATTACATTGTTATCAATGAAGATCTGAACCAGTCCTATGCAGCCGTGAAGTCCATTGTGATGGCTGAGCGTCTGCGCCGCGACCGTCGCCCGGGCCTGTTTGAATTCGTCAACGGTTTGCTGGAAGAACAGCCTTCCTAGAGCGGGTCCAGTTAATGTTGAATCGTAGAACCGCTCTAACTGTTTGCTTTAACGCGTATCTTGTCCGAAAACCGTTTCACACTTTTCGGGATACGCTCTAAGCTCTTCATACCTATGAAAAGAAAAACCGCCGTAAGGCGGTTTTTTTTATATTTCAGAGCTGGTTTGCCAGATGTACAAATTCTTCGACGCTTAAAGTTTCGGCACGACGTGTCGGATCAATGCCTGCTTTGTTGAGAAGGGCTTCTCCGCCAAGCGGTTTGAGGCTTTGGCGCAGCATTTTACGGCGCTGTCCGAATGCTGCCTGTGTCACGCGTTCCAGCAGTGGCGGCGGGCAGGCCAGCGGCTCTTCACGCGGGATCATATGCACAACGGCAGAGGTCACTTTCGGCGGTGGTGTGAAAGCCTGTGGCGGCAGATCAAAGGCGATTTTTGACTGGGTACGCCATCCGGCCAGCACGCCAAGACGGCCATAGGCATCGTCACCGGCATGAGCGACAATACGCTCTGCGACTTCCTTCTGGAACATCAGGGTCATGGAGCTGTAAAACGGTGGCCACGGATCGCTCAGTAGCCAGCCGATCAGCAATTGTGTGCCGACATTGTAAGGCAGGTTGGCAATAATCTTTGGCTTTTTCGCCGGATCAGGAAACAGCGCTTTAAAATCCTGCTGCAGAGCATCACCGGAGATAACGCGCAAGCGTCCAGGATATTCCGCAGCGATTTCCTCCAGAGCAGGCAGGCAGCGCTCATCACGTTCAATGGCGGTAACAATGCCGCCCTGAGCCAGAATGGCGCGTGTCAGGCCGCCGGGGCCGGGGCCGACTTCAATCACCGGCTGATCCTGTAAATCGCCGGCTTGTCTGGCGATTTTGGATGTCAGGTTCAGATCGAGCAGGAAGTTCTGGCCGAGCGATTTTTTAGCATTCAGTTCGTGACGTTCAATCACATCACGCAGGGGCGGCAGATTATCAATGCTCATTCAGTTTTGGATCCGTTTATTATTCTGTGCCAGCTCTGCAGCCAGTTTAAGCGCGGCGATCAGGCTGTCCGGTCGGGCAATCCCGCGTCCGGCAATGTCAAAAGCTGTGCCGTGATCAGGCGAGGTGCGTATAAAAGGCAGGCCGAGTGTTACATTGACCGTTTCATCAAAGGCCAGCGCCTTCGCCGGAATAAGTGCCTGATCGTGATACATGCAGATAGCCGTATCGTAGGTTTTCAGTGCCTGCTTGTGGAACATCGTATCCGCAGGCAGGGGGCCGCGAATATTGATACCCTCGGCTTTTAATATTTCAATCGCAGGGCGGATAACGGCGTCATCCTCATGGCCGAGCGCACCGCCTTCACCTGCGTGAGGGTTCAGGCCGGACACCGCAATGCGCGGGTTTTTAAGGCCAAAACGTGTGCGCAGATCATGCTCGGTAATGCGGATCGTTTCGAGTATCGCTTCTGTCGTCAGCGCCTCGGGCACTTTGTGCAGCGGAATATGAATGGTCACCGGCACTGCACGTAATTGCGGACCTGCAAGCATCATCACAGGGCGCACGTCTGTGCCGAGATGACGCGAGGCCAGATGTGCAAGAAATTCAGTGTGTCCGGGAAAACCGAAGCCGGCTTCATAAAGCGGCTTCTTGGCAATAGGGCAGGTCGTGACCGCACTGGCCTGACCATTGAGGACGTAATGGGTTGCCCGTTCAATGGCTTCAATAATACCGGCAGCATTGGCAGATTGCGGTACGCCCGCACTGTCGGTGAGCCGGTTCGTCAGCGGCACCACCGGCAGATAATGGCAAAAACGCTGTGTTGCTTCTGACGGCTGACAAATGCTCAGAGGAATATCGAGGCCGAGCTGTCTCGCCCGTGCTGTTAAAAGCGACGGATCAGCCAGAATAAAAAACGGTGGCAGGGAATATTTCTCGCGCATTGTCCATGCGGCAAGCGCAATATCAGGGCCGATACCGGACGGATCGCCAATACTCAGAGCGACCGGAGCGATGGAAGCCTCTCCATGATGCGGAAAAACCATTTGATGCTCCGGTTTGGCTGAAATTAAAAGAAGATAGTCACGCAAGTGCTGAGACTTGCGTGACAAAAGGCTTAGCGATTAACGATTTTCGCTTTTTCGCGCAGTTCTTTGAGATATTTTTTGCTGATCTCTTCGCCTTTTTTCTCCTGATCAGCATTGCTGCCGGTCCCTTCCAGAGAGAAAGTCAGCTGTGCAACACGGTCATCGGAAACGCTGCGTTTGGCGCAAACAGCAAGGAATTCAACGCCTTTATCCGTATCCTGTACCGCAGTCGGACGACCAACAGCCGTTGCTTTCAGCTGTTTTGACCATTCCGGCGGCAACTGTAGTTCAAGATGCTTGCCGAGATCGCGCACGGTCACATCCATCATGCCTTTGACCTGCGTGCGGGTATTTTCACAGCTCGAAAAACGGTTGCGCAGGGCGTTCGCTTCTGAACGGCGTTTCGCCATTACCGCAGCTGAACGGTTTGCTGCAGGAACAACAAAAATCACCTGCTGCAAAGTATATTCATTGCTCGATGGCTTTTTACCGCCGTCTTTCAGCATGCGCTGTACGGCATCCTGCTCGGTCATCATACCTTCAGAGCGGAAACGGGCACCGATTGCACGGCTCCAGCCCATCTGCACCATGATGAAGGTTTTGAAATGCTGCGGTGTGATACCGGCCTGATTCATCAGCTGGTTCAGCTGCGCAATGCTCATTTTATTGCGCGAGGCAAAGCCGGCA
>JAIRVW010000284.1 GCA_031253705.1 Brucellaceae bacterium | reverse complement strand
AACAGATATGTCGGCGCGATTTCGAAGTCGGCACTTCTGGAAACGCTCGACCGCGCCGGTTGAGCTGAAACGGACAGATAGATATGGATATGAATTTTAGTATCGGCAATGCGGCCGATATCACCGTGAATTACATTCTCGACAATTTCACACCGGCGCTGGATATGATCGCCGCCGTTATCGGCTTTGTCACCGGCTCCATTCAGGGCGGATTGCTTGCGGTTCCGGCTGTTGCCGGTATTGCCATTCTGACACTACTGTCGCTGTGGCGTGTCGGCTGGAAATTCGCAATCTTCACCGCTCTCGCATTGGCTCTGGTCAATCATATGGGCTTATGGTCCGGCACAATGGAAAGCTTGTCGCTGGTGCTGGCGGCGACATTCATCGCAATCGTTATCGGCATTCCGCTGGGCATTGCCATGGCGCGCAGTGAGATGCTGGCATCTTTCATCCGCCCTGTGCTTGATCTGATGCAGACAATGCCTGCCTTTGTCTACCTCATTCCGGCGGCCATGTTCTTCGGTCTGGGCGCTGTACCGGGTACGATTGCGACTGTGATTTTCGCCATGCCGCCGGTGGTGCGTCTGACCAATCTCGGTATCCGGCAGGTACATGGGGAATTCGTCGAAGCCGGTCTGGCTTTTGGCTGCACAGCCAGACAGTTGCTGTTCAAAGTACAGCTGCCGAATGCCCTGCCTTCTATCATGACCGGTATCAACCAGACCATCATGTTGTCGCTGTCGATGGTGGTGATTGCCTCCATGATTGGTGCCGGCGGTCTGGGTAATACAGTGCTCACCGGTATTCAGCGTCTGGATGTCGGCACCGGTTTTGAAGGCGGTCTGGCCGTGGTTATTCTGGCGGTTGTTCTCGACCGTATTACCCAGAGTTTCGGTCAGAGCGGCATGTCGCAACCAAGCCTGTTCAAGCGCCTGACAGCGCTGCGCAAACAATCAGGCGGCAGCACGCAAACAACTTCCCTGCGCAAGCAGGAAGCTTAATACACGCATACAAAAACCTTAAAGGAGAAGATATGTTCGGGAAACTGACACGTCTAAGCCTGGCGGCATTGCTGGCGGGAACGATGGCAACTTCAGCACTGGCTGCTGATGCCAAAGTGGTGAAAATCGGCTGGGCACCATGGTCCGATGCTGAATTTGTCACCAAACTCGCGGCTAAACTTATTCAGGATAATCTGGATCAGAAAGTCGAACTGGTGCAGACAGATGTTGCACCACTCTATCAGGGCGTAAGCCGCGGCGATCTTGATGCCATGATGATGGCATGGCTGCCTGCAACACACGCAGATTATTACAAGCGCGTTGAAGGCAAAGTGGAAGATCTGGGGCCGCTCTATGAAGGCGCCAAACTCGGCTGGGTTGTACCGGCTTATGTGCCTGAGAGCGATATCAAGTCGATTGAGGACCTGAAAAAGGCCGAAATCCATGAAAAGCTCAAAGGCCAGATTCAGGGGATTGATCCGGGTGCCGGTCTCACCCGCCTTTCAGAAGAAGCGGTGAAGAAATACGGACTGAATTACAAGCTGCAGATTTCCAGTGAAGCAGCCATGCTGACAACCGTTGACCGCGCCACCCGCTCGGACGGCTGGTTTGTCGCCACCGCATGGAGCCCGCACTGGATGTTCGGCAAATATAAGCTGCGCTATTTGGATGATCCTGAAGGTGCATTGGGTGCGGCAGAACATGTGAACGCCCTCGCCCGTAAAGGCTTCAAGGAAGACAATCCGAAAGTCGCCTCGCTGCTGGAAAAGATGAATATTCCGCTGGCAGACCTCGAAAAAGCGATGTTTGAGGCACAGGAAACCTCATACGATAAGGCAGTCGACAAATATATTGCCGATAATCCTGACCGTATCAAAGAATGGCTGGCAGAATAATACCGGCCTGAACAAGCTGAAACGGCGGTGTGCAAATACCGCCGTTTTTCAATTCTGGTATTTAATAATCATATTAAAAAAGCTGACAGTACCGCGTGAGAGTGATAAAGCACTGCGCAGATCATATGTTTTTCGCAATTCAAAGGTGATGTTATGAGTGCGATACAATGGGTTTTCCTTATTCAGGGCATTGTCGCTTTCGGTCTGGCCGGCTGCGTGGCTTTTGTTGTTCTGAACCGCAAACGCTGACAGGCTGATGTCTGCCGCTGACACACTTTCCGGTCAGATTGCCCGCGGCATCCGCAGCTTCAGCGGCCAGCGCTTTGATGGTGCGGATTTATCCGGTTCTGACCTGTCGGAATGTGTTTTTACCGATTGCACTTTCACCGGCGGCAACCTGAAAGCTGCGGTGATTACTGATACACAGTTCAATAAATGCAGGCTTAGCGGTGCCAACCTGTCAAATATTGACGGCAACAGTGCACAGTTCCGCAATTGCGACCTGTCCAATACACTGTGGAACCGCTCCAATCTCAATGGTGCAAAATTCCTGCAATCCAAGCTAACCGGTGCGGATTTTGCCGATTGCAGTCTGATCGGCACTGATTTTGAAGAATGCCTGCTGATTGCAGCTTTTCTGCCCCGCGCTTCATTCCGCAATAAAACACTGACCAATATGGATTTCAGTGAGGCCGACCTCAGAGAATGCGATTTCCGCGATACCGTGTTTCAGGATTGCCGGATGCGTGGCGCAACCCTGCGTCTGAGCAAGTTTAAAGGCGCGGATTTACGCGGCTGCGATCTTGGCAGTCTGACATTTCAGGATGCCGCAGTGCTCAAAGGCGCGATTATTTGCAAAAGTCAGGCTACGGATATTCTCAGTGGCATCGGCCTGCAGGTGCTGTAATTCTCTAAATTGTGACGAGATAAGCATAGACTCTGGCGAGAAAGCCCATGGTGCTCAGCAGCGCAAATAAAACCGCTGCCCACCGCCAGCCCCTCGCCTCAGGTGTGCTTAAAGCTTTGCGCACAACCGCCATGAAAAGTGCAATATAATAAAGGCTGATCAGACAAAACCAGACAGCCACAACTATATTAAAAGCTGCATCTGACAGAAATGCCTGCGCCAGAATTAAAAGAATAAATGTGACAGGCAAAAATATCAGCGCGGTTCCGATGTAGCCCAGCCAGAACGTAT
>JAIRVW010000240.1 GCA_031253705.1 Brucellaceae bacterium | reverse complement strand
AACAGATCGGTGTGGTCCAGGGTGTGCAGGGCATGCGGTGGTATGAGGGACGGCTTACAGGTCGTGCTGCCCATACCGGCTCAACACCGATGATGATGCGCAGCAATGCATTGCTCGGTGCCGCACGGCTGATCGACTATGTGGATGCTCTGGCGCATGATTATGCCCCGTCTGCCGTCGGCACTATCGGTTTTATTGAGGTGACGCCGAACTCCACCAATGTCATTCCGGGGGAAGTGCATTTCACCGTCGATCTGCGCCATCCGGACGATCGCATTCTTGATGCGATGGAAGAAAAATTGTTCAGTTTCTTTCGCGCTCAGACCGAGAAAATCGGCCTGGAGGGGCAGTTAGAGCCGATCTCGAAAACGGATGCGGTGGCTTTCCACCCTGATTGTATTCAGGCTGTGCGTGACGCCTCGGAAAAACACGGATTTTCCACACTCGATATCATTTCCGGTGCAGGTCATGATGCGGTACATACGGCCTCAATCGTACCGACAACCATGATCTTCGTGCCGAGTGAAGGCGGACTGAGCCATAATGAGGCTGAGGCAACCAGTTCGGCGGAATGTACCGCCGGTGCACAGGTGTTGTTGGATGCCGTGCTGATTTATGACCGTCTTATCGCTGAGCGGAAGAATGCGGCCTGAGGATGTATGAATGCGTATTTTAATTGCCCGTCTTAATCACGAGACCAATACATTCTCTCCGGTTAAAACAGATTTGCAGTCTTTTTTCCCGCATTGGGCTGAGGATGCCGCACGGTTTGCCAATGGTTCAAACACGGCTCTGGGTGCATTTTATAATTATGCGCTTCAGAAAAATGCGGAGATTCTTGTGCCGCTGGCTGCAACCGCCAATCCGAGCGGTGTGGTGGAGGATGATGCTTTTGAAACCATGGCAAAAGCAATCACCGATGCTGCTGCTCAGGGCTGTGACGCGATTTTGCTTGATCTGCACGGCGCTATGGTCACTCGCTCCTATGATGACGGCGAGGGAGAACTGCTGAAGCGTGTCCGTCGTGTTGCGCCGGATATTCCGATTGGTGTTGCATTGGATTTGCATGGCAATATCACACAGCAAATGCTCGATCATTGCGATTGTATCGTTGGTTTCAAGACTTATCCGCACATTGATATGTATGCCACCGGCGAGCATGTCACGCGTATTATGGAGATGATGCTGCGTGATGGCATAAGGCCGAAACAAGTCTGGCAGCATCCGCCGATGCTGGCGGCAACGCTGAAAATGAATACCAATCAGGATTGCGCGATGACAGATATGATCAATCTGGCACGCGAGGCTGAAAAACGGGCAGGAGTTTATGCTGTCACTTTCTTCGGCGGTTTCGCTATTGCTGATCTGAAGGAGACCGGTGTTTCTGTGGTAGTGGTGGCTGAAACCACCACGCTTGCGCAGCAGGTTGCCGGAGAGATTGCGCAAGCGGCATGGCAACGCCGCAGCGAATTTCTCTATCACGAAGAGCCGCTGGAGCAGTCGGTTAAACGTGCTGAGATCATCCGCAAACAGGCTGAGCGCGGCTATGTGCTGATGCTGGATCATGGCGATAACTGCATGTCCGGCGGCAGTTGCGATAATATGGATGTGGTGCAGGCCGCATTGGACGCAGGCTTTAAGAACATTATTGCAGGGCCGTTTTGTGATCCTGAAATTGTCGGGCAATTGTTTGAGGCAGGCATAGGTAGTCGTGTGACCGTTGCACTGGGGAATAAACTTGCGGCGGATGATTTTATACCACCGGCTGCACCGCTGAAAATTTTAGGCACTGTTCATGCATTAAGTGACGGGGATTATGTGGTTTCCGGCCCTATTTACACCGGCCAGCTTTGCCATATGGGACGTGCTGCTGTAATAAAAACAGATCAGGCTTTGTTGTTGGTAACAGAATTACCGCACGAGCCTTGGGATCTGGGGGTGTTTACCTGCGCTGGCATTGATCCTTTAAGCGCGGATTATCTGATTTTGAAATCGCGTATGTATTGCCGTCCGGTCTTTGAGCCGCAGGCAATTGCGGTTGTTGAATGTGCCAGCGGCGGTGTAACAAGTTCTGATTATCAGTTGTATTCGTTTAAAAAACTAGCGCGACCCGTTTATCCTTTAGATGATGGGGCGGTTTGGCAGTAGCGGGATAAAATATGGCGCAAATTTTAGGTAAAGCTGACAAGCCTGTCCGGTTTAAGCGGATTAAATTATCTGATCAGGTTGCAGAAGATTTGCGCCGTAAAATTGCTCACGAAAAAATGGTGCCGGGCGACCGTCTGCCCCATGAAAAAGCACTGATGGAACATTACGGCTGTTCCAAAGGCACAATCCGCGAAGCTCTGAAAGCGCTTGAGGTGGAAGGCCTGATTGCCATGCAGTCGGGGCCGAATGGCGGGCCGGAAATCCAGCCTGCCTCGCTGGAAATCGTGATGCAGCAATTGCGCCAGTATCTGCATTTTCAGACGCTGACATTTAAGGATGTTTATGAGTTGCGAAAATCACTGGAAGTGATTTTGGCGCTGAATGTTGTCGGCAAGCTCACAGAAGATGATTACCGCAAGCTGGAAACCAATATTGCGACTTGCGTGGAGGCGGGCAAAAGTAACAACCGGCCGTTAGGCCGAAGTGCAGAAACAGAGTTCCATGATATTCTCTGCGATGCCTCGGATAATCCGCTGCTGGTCTTTATCTGCCGGTTTCTCAACAGCCTGCTGCGCGATCTGGTCAGCTATAGCTCAGACAGCCTGACCGAGCATGAGCAATTCGGCGATCATAATATTTCCAGTCATATTGAACTGCTTGAGGCTTTTAAAAAGCAGGACAAAGATGCTGTAACCAGAGTTATGAAAGAGCATATGTGCTGTGCGGAAGATTTTATGTGCCGTCTCGATGCGGCTTTTAACAGTGATCTCCTGAGCCGTACCAACCCCGTCTGAGATTGTTCAAAACCGGATTTTTACTGTGCTGCTGAAGCGGTGGCTCTGCATATCATTGCCAAGCAGTCCGCTGTAAATAACATCCAGTCCGAAGCGTTCTGAACGCCAGAAGGAGAGGCGGGCATCCAGCAGCACGCTGTCTCTGCTGATACCGGTTCCGGTGATGTCAAAGGGCAGGCCTGACGAGAAGGCAAATTGTCGTGTTGTCGCCTGATCGCCAAAAGCCCGGTTCCATGCAGCTTCAAAACGGGCATCCATGCTCAAACTGTCATTGAGCATAAAACGCTTATTCATGGTGATCCCGACGGTGCCGATTGTGTTGCTCAGCGATGTTGCCATGCCGTTGAGCGCTGCATCACTCAGGCGGGTTTCCTGAAAACCGTCAAAGCGGCTATGCACATAGCTTAACCGGCCATAAGGCTCGATGTTCAGCCCTGCCATATCAAAACGATAAGC
>JAIRVW010000201.1 GCA_031253705.1 Brucellaceae bacterium | reverse complement strand
GCAAAATGCAGCGCTATAAGCCGCCTCACGGTCAACGGAGCGTAGCGCAGCCTGGTAGCGCACCTGATTTGGGATCAGGGGGTCGGAGGTTCGAATCCTCTCGCTCCGACCATCACACCTCAAACGGTGTTTATTATTTCCCTTTAAAATTCAAATATATGAACGTGGATGAGATTGTCATCGCACGTTATTTTTGCATTTCAGTCTGCACTCCGGCGGCGGTCGCATTAACCCAAGGTTAACTACGCCAGCAAACATAGTCGCTCAAAACCCGTTTGCACCACAATTTGCCGAAGTTTTTCGCGTTATGATTTTCAGCATTATTCCTTTGCCGTCTTGCGGAATTTGTTTGCCGCAAAACGGGATGCTGTACTTCGCCCGAGAGATTTGCCTGCCCCGAAAGATCGCCTGAAATGAAAAAAATCATTCTTATTTTTGCTGTTTTTCTGGCCGGTTGCGCCTCTGCACCGAAATCAGTCAATAATGCCTGCGCTATTTTTGATCAGCGCGACGGCTGGGTAAACAACTGGCATAAAGATGCGAAAAAGGCAGAGCGGGATTTCGGCGTGCCGATCCCGATCATGATGGCAACCATCTATACGGAGTCCAGCTTCCAGCCTTATGCGCGCCCGCCGCGCACCAAATTGCTCGGCTTTATTCCGTGGAAACGTCAGTCTTCGGCCTATGGCTATTCTCAGGCGCTGGACGGCACATGGGCGCGTTATACACGCGAAACCGGCCGTTATGGTGCAAGCCGCACCAATTTCGGCGATGCGATCCATTTTGTCGGCTGGTATCATAAGCAGAGCAATGTCAGTAACGGCATTTCGCTCAATGATCCGTATAATCTGTATCTGGCTTATTATTCCGGCCATGGCGGCTATGCAAAAGGCAGCTGGCGCGGCAATGCCATGGTGCAGCGTGCAGCCAGAAAGGCCACTAATATTTCGCAGCGTTATGCTGCACAGCTCCGCGCTTGCGGACGCATGTAAAATCTAAAACGTAGCCTGAAAAACGCGAGCCGGCCTATGCCGGCTTGATGCCGCCATAGGCAATAAAGAACGGGTTCGCATAATCACAGTCGGCCTGCTGGTTGCGTTTTCCATAGGTCAGCGGCTGATTATCCAGTGTCAATGTCTTGCCGCCAGCAGCACGTAACACAGCATCGCCCGCCGCCGTATCCCATTCCATTGTCCGGCTGAAACGCGGGTAAACATCTGCCTGACCGGCTGCTAGCAAACAGAATTTCAGCGAAGAACCGACACTCACACATGTAGCGATCGCCTGCTCACGCAGATAGGCATCCGTTTCCGGCGTATTATGCGAACGGCTGGCCACGGCTGTTTTCTGTTCACCGCATTCACGTACATGCAAAGAGGTTTTTGCACCAAGTGCACCGCGCGGCACATCATATTGCCATGCACCGGACGGTGATCCGCAATAGAGCCTGCCGCTGACAGGTGCATAGACCACACCGCTCACAGGAAACCCGTTTTCAATCAATGCAATATTGACGGTGAAATCCCCGTTGCGCAGCACAAATTCTTTTGTGCCATCCAACGGATCGACGAGGAAAAAGTGATCGCGGATTTCAACGGGGCCGTCACCGGCCGCCATTTCCTCTTCGGCCACGACCGGCACATCAGGCAGATAAGCGCGCAGAGACTTGAGAATGATCGCCTCAGCAACATGATCGGCTTCGCTGACAGGCGATGCATCGGGTTTGAGCATCACTTCGCAACCCGCCTCATAAAACTGCATAATCGCATGGCCTGCTTCAAGTGCTACCTGCTGCATCACCGCCATCAGCGCATCTGTGGCAAGCGATGTCTTTTCCGTCGTCATTCCGTTATTCCTCGCGCCCGTTCAGGGCGATATATAGCATTCTGCAGGCAGAAGGAACAATGGCCTCTGCTCCTGCCGGAGCGGTTCCCTCTTTTTCGAAATCCGCTTCAGATTGACCAGCCCTCATCAATCAGACTGTGAATGAGCCCCCGCTGATTGAGATATTTCTCGATCTCATCTGCCAGATCATCCACGCTGCCTGTCTGCCCGCGCAAGTGCAGCTCCGGTGTTTGTGGGCGTTCATAAGGCGCATCAATACCGGTAAAATTCACGATTTCACCAGCACGGGCTTTGGCATAAAGCCCCTTCACGTCTCTGCCTTCGCAGACCTCCAGCGGCGTATCCACAAATATCTCGATGAAATCATGCTCACCGGCAAGGCGACGCCCTAAAGCACGGTCTTCCGCCAAAGGCGCAATCACCGACACCAGCACAATCAGCCCCGCATCCAGCATCAGCCGTGATGTCTCAGCAATACGGCGGATATTCTCACTGCGCTCTGCTACTGAAAAGCCGAGATCACTGTTGAGACCATGACGCAAATTATCCCCGTCGAGAATAAATGTATGTTTGCCTGCCAGATGCAGGCGCTGTTCCAGCACTGTTGCCAGTGCTGATTTTCCGGAACCGGACAGGCCGGTGAACCATAACAGCGCCGGTTTCTGATATTTCTGCGCAGCCCGCTCATTTGCGGTTATTTTTGTCGCCTGCAAGTGAATATGCGAGGCTTTGCGCAATGAATGATCAATCAGCCCCGCAGCAACCGTTGCATTGGTCAGGCGGTCAATCAGGATGAAAGAACCGGTTGCACGGTTCTGCCCGTAAGGGTCAAAAGCCAGCGGTGCAGATAATTGCAGAGATACCTGACCGATCTCATTGATCTGGAATTGTTCGGCAGAAACTTGCGCAAATTGTGCATCGGTATTTTCAATATCAATCCGGTAATTCAGCGTGCTGACTGTCACACTGACCTGATCCGCCTGACTGCGCAGCCAATATTGCCTCCCTGCCCGTAAAGGCTCCTGCGCAAACCAGACCAGCTTAGCCGCCAAACGATCACTCACCTGCGGTCGCGATTGCGGATGCGCCAGCATATCACCGCGGGAAATATCCCGCTCCTCATCCAGCACCAGCGTCACCGCCTGTCCGGCACGGGCTGTTTCAAGCTCGCCATCCGCCGTCACGATATAGCGGATAGTTGTACTCACACCGGAACGGGCAACGATGATCTCATCCCCAACACTGATCTGGCCGGATGCCACCGTTCCTGCGAAGCCGCGAAAATCCGCATGAGGGCGGCTGACATATTGCACCGGAAAGCGAAAATCCGCTTCTGTCTCCGCCGCACCATCTGTCGCGACGTTCTCCAGCCATTCCAGCAAGGCAGGCCCCTGATACCAGCGCATATTATCTGACTGTGTGCGGATATTATCGCCGTACCGTGCCGATACAGGAATCGCCTGAATAGTGCTGAAGCCAAGATCCTGCGCAAATATCTGATAATCCAGCACAATCCTATCGAACACTGCCTCATCATAGCCGGTCAGGTCGATTTTGTTCACCGCCAGAACAATGTGGCGGATGCCGAGTAACGAAGCGATAAAACTATGGCGCCGTGTCTGTTCCAGCAGTCCTTTACGTGCATCCACCAGCACGATAGCGAGATCAGCAGTGGAGGCACCGGTCACCATATTACGCGTATATTGCAGATGCCCCGGTGTATCGGCCACGATGAAACGACGCTTCGGCGTGGCGAAGAACCGGTAGGCCACATCAATGGTTATGCCCTGTTCACGCTCTGCCTCCAGCCCGTCCACCAGAAGCGCGAAATCGATATCGTCGCCTGCCGTGCCGTAATTGCGGCTGTCCTGCTGCAATTGCGAAATCTGATCTTCAAACAGAGTTTTAGCGTCATACAGCAATCGCCCGATCAGGGTGGATTTACCGTCATCAACCGAGCCGCAGGTGAGGAAGCGCAGCAGCGACTTATTATCCTGTGCAGCCAGATAGGTATGGATTGCCGTCTCGTCCGGCTTTGTCTCATCAGAAAAATCCGCGCGGATAATCGTGTCAGCCATCAGAAATATCCTTCCCGCTTTTTCTTTTCCATAGATCCGGCTTCATCG
>JAIRVW010000170.1 GCA_031253705.1 Brucellaceae bacterium | reverse complement strand
CATACACTATCCTCCAGCTCCCCTTCTCTATAAGCGATCACACTGAAAAGAACAGGACTGGTTACGGCAGAGATTTACGCAAAAGTGCCATTTCCCTGCGCATTTACGCCTTTCCTTTGAACGTACAAGGCTTAAGAAGGATCAGCAAATATTCGGGAGACATTACCATGACCGCTTCAATGACTGCGACACAGATTATCCGCGCCTATTATGATGCTTTTAATGCGCAGGATATGGAGACTTTTATCAGCCTTCTGCATGATGAAGTCGTGCATGACATTAATCAGGGCGAGCGCCATCAGGGTAAAGAGCATTTTCGCTCTTTCATGGCACATATGAACCGTTCCTATAAGGAAAATCTCACCGAAATGGTGATCATGGCCGATGCCGAAGGCACGCGCGGCGCAGCGGAATTTATCGTGAATGGTGAATATCTGGCCACAGATGAAGGCTTGCCGGAAGCAAAAGGCCAAAAATATGTGCTGCCTGCCGGTGCATTTTTTGAACTTCGCGACGGCAAAGTTGCCCGCATCAGCAATTATTACAATCTCAATGACTGGATTGCGCAGGTAAACAAATAACAGAAAGTGCGCCGCTTTTTATCAATTGAGAAGCGGCGCAGCTTTTACATGAAATAGGTGGCGATACGTTTGCCCTCGACATCCTGCACTTTAAACACTGTGCCATAGATGGATTCCAGCACCACAGGGCAGACAATCTCTTCCGGTGTGCCCTGACAAAACAATTTACCGTTCTGCATTGCAACAATATGGTCTGAATAGCAGGACGCGAAATTAATATCATGCAGCACGACGACAACCGTCTTGCCCAGATCATCCGCAGCCTTGCGCAAGAGCTTCATCATCTCGACCGAGTGTTTCATATCGAGATTATTCAGCGGTTCGTCAAACAGCGTGTAATCCGTGTCCTGACACAGCACCATCGCCACATAGGCACGCTGGCGCTGACCACCGGACAACTCATCCAGAAAACGGTCAGCAAGATCGCTCAAATTCAGATATTGAATAGACCGCGCCACGAATTGCGCGTCTTCTGCCGTTGGTCTGCCTTTGCTATACGGATAACGGCCGAAGGTTACCAGATCACGCACGGTCAGACGTGCAGTCATGTGGTTTTCCTGACGCAGGATCGACAGGCGTTTTGCCAGCACATCACCGGCAGTACGTGCCACATCCATATTATCGACCAGCACCTGTCCCTGATCCGTCGGAATAAGACGACTGATCATTGACAGCAATGTGGATTTACCGGCACCGTTAGGGCCAATAATCGACGTGATGCCGCCCGATGGCAATGTCAGCGAGACATTATTGACCACCAGAGTTTCGCCATAGGTTTTACTGACGGCTTTGACCTCAATCATCGGGCAACTCCTCGTACCAGCATCAGAATAAAGAACAGGCCGCCGACAAATTCAATCACAATGCCCAAGGCGGTATTAAAGGCAAACACACGCTCAAGAATAAGCTGCCCGCCAACCAAAGCGATCACAGCCAGCAGTGCAGCGGCAGGAATAGTATAGCGGTGACGCGTCACCGGCATGATCATATAAGCCAGATTAGCCACCAGCAGACCGAAAAATGTAACGGGACCAACCAGAGCCGTCGACACAGAAACCAGCACAGCAACCATCATCAGAATGATCATTGTTGTGCGCTTGTAATTGATACCAAGACCAATTGCTGTTTCGCGTCCCAAAGACAGGATGTCGAAACGATGGCCAATGCGCCATGCGATCACAGAGACCACAGCGACAATCGCGGTCGACAAACCCAGCAACTGGCTGTCTATCGTATTAAAAGATGCAAATAATCTGTCTTGCAGCACCACAAAATCATTCGGATCGATAATGCGCTGCATAAATCCGGTACCGGAACGGAAAAACACACCGAAGATAATCCCCACCAGCATCAAACGATGCAGCGAGCGCCCCTCACCGGCAAACAGCCAGCGATAAAGCAGACCGGAAAAGCCCATCATCAACACGATTTCGACCAGAAACATCAGTTTCGGATTGGCCATAGAAACGGCATGAGCACCGAGCGCGAAAACCAGCACCGTTTGCAACAGCGCATAGAGCGCATCGAAACCCATGATCGAGGGCGTCAAAACCCGGTTATTGGTGATGGTCTGAAACAGGATCGTCGACAAGGCGATGGAATAGGCAACCAAAATCATCGCGGCCAGCTTGGTGCCACGAAACGGCAAAACAAAGCTCCAGCTGCCCTTAGCGCCAATCGTCATAAAGCCTGCCATCGCAATCAACGCAAGCAGTGCGAGCAATGCCAGTCTTTTCAACGCGCTGCGGCGGTTGGCCGGATTTTCAACCGGCAATGTGCTTTCACTGCGCACCGGATAGATTGTTTCATGCACCACGGGCGGACTTCCTTAAAACGAGATACAGGAAGAAGGCACTGCCCAGCACGCCGAGAATTGTACCGACCGGAATTTCATAAGGCGCATTAATTGTGCGTCCGATCATATCGCAGATCAGCACCAGACCGGCACCAAGCAAGGCAATCCACGGCAATGAGCGGCGCATACTGTCGCCCATCACCATGCTCACCACATTCGGCACAATCAGCCCAAGGAATGGCACAATGCCCACGGTTGTCACCACGCAGGCCGTGACCATAGCAACGATTGTCAGACCCAGCGTCATCACACGGCGGTAATTCAAACCGAGATTGGTCGTAAAAGCCTCGCCCATACCGGCAACGGTAAACCGGTCAGCGGCAATATAGGCTGCTACCGTCAGACCGAAAGACAGCCACAATAGCTCATAACGGCCACGCAGCACGGCCGAAAAATCGCCGGTCGTCCATGCGCCCATC
>JAIRVW010000120.1 GCA_031253705.1 Brucellaceae bacterium | reverse complement strand
ATCAAAACCCGCCGCCGCTGCTGGCAGAACTCGACGGATTGGAACGGGTTATTCACATCGGCAGCTTTTCCAAATCCCTGTCTGCGGCCACGCGCACCGGCTATATTGCTGCACGCCCTGACTGGCTGGAAAACCTCACCGACATGAAACTGGCAACCAATTTCGCCAGCAATGCCCTGTCCTCGCAGATCATCTATCAGCTCCTGACGGACGGCAGCTACCGCAGTCATATTGAGAAAATCCGCGTTAAACTGGCCGAATGTCAGACACGCACACGGCAAAAACTGCGCAATGCCGGTTTCAAACTCTGGTGCGAACCGGTTGGCGGCCTCTTTCTCTGGGCAGAATTACCGGATGACCTGCCGGAAGGCGTGGACAGCGACATGATTGCCAGACGCGCTCTGGATCATAATATCGTTCTGGCACCCGGCAATATTTTCAGTCAGTCGCAAAATTGCGGCCGCTTCATGCGCTTTAATGTGGCGCAGTCAGTTCATCTCAGAATTTTCGACACGCTGAGACAGATCATGTATCAGCCTGCAGGATAAAGCGGTTACAAAAACACAGAACCACTATGAAACAGATAAGAATCAATTCTGCGCAATATTTACCCGACACGGTTTATGCACAGCCTTAACCGCAGGCCAAAGCATCTGAACCGGCGTTAAGAGCGCATTTTGTAAGGTAAATTTTGTTTCATCTGACCTCTCTTTAGTTTTTGTTCGTTAAATGTCATAAATCACCCATCTTGCTGATGTTCAGCTCCTGTTTTTGAAACCGAATGAGGCAGATATGATCGCCCATACACTTCTGATCGTTGATGATGATGAGGATCTCCGTTCTATCCTGATCGACCAGCTGTCACTTCATCCTGAATTTCAGATCCTGCAGGAAGACACTGCCGGAAAAGCAATTCAGACCGCACGGGCAAATAATGTCAGCCTGCTGATTATGGATGTCGGCCTGCCGGATATGGATGGCCGCGATGCCGTCAAACAGCTGCGTGCCAGCGGCTTTACCGCGCCGATTATCATGCTGACCGGCCATGACACCGATTGCGACACCATTCTGGGTTTTGAATCCGGAGCCAATGATTATGTCACCAAGCCGTTCCGTTTTGCGGTGCTGCTTGCGCGCATACGTGCGCAGCTGCGCCAGCATGAACAGAGCGAAGACGCGACCTTTATCGTCGGGCCTTACACGTTCAAACCAAGCCAGAAGCTGCTGCTCGATCAGAAAGGCGATAAAATCCGCCTGACTGAAAAAGAAGCTGCAATTATCAAATTCCTGTACCGTGCCGGTGGCGTGGTCGGGCGTGATGTGCTGCTAGAAGAAGTCTGGGGCTATAATTCCGGTGTTACCACCCATACGCTGGAAACCCATGTCTATCGTCTGCGCCAGAAAATTGAGCCGGATCCGTCCAATGCCAGCCTGCTGATCACCGAAAGCGGCGGCTATAAGCTGGTTCCGTGACATAAAACAAACAGCTCAGGCGTGAATGCGCCTGAGCCGCAATATATTTTGTAAAAAGCAGTTTTTTATCAAAAACTTTAGAGATTCTCCGGTAATTTGCGTTACTGCATAATTCCCCAAATCAGGATAATGCGGGAAATATTATGCGTAAGAAAGAGGCATATGGCACTCGATGATGACATTCAGTTCCTGAGCACGATCGGCCTGTTCGAGGCCTTCTCGGCTCAGCACCTGCGGCTGCTTGCCTTTGGCGCAGAACGCATGGTTCTGCGTACCGGCAGAGAACTGTTTCAGGAAGGTCAGAGCGCTGACTGCGCCTATATTGTCGTCAGCGGCAGCATTACCCTTTTTCATTACGGCAAACAGGGACGCATCAATCTGCGCTCCATCAGCACCGGCTCCGTGCTTGGCGAAATGGCACTGATCGCGCAGACCAGCCGCCTCACCGGCGCTGTGGCCGATACGGAGACCGAAGTTATCCGTCTCAGCCGTGCCATCTTCCATCGTATTCTGGAAGAATATCCGGAACTTGCCGCCTCGCTCTACCGCCATATCAGCAATAATCTAAATGAAATGGTCGAACAGATTGACCGGCTGTCAGCGCGTTTTTCAGATTAATCTGAGAGATTAATCCGGCGCGTAATACCGATCGCCTCTAAAAATGCCTCATCATGACTGGTGATCAGCAAAGCCCCCTGATAGGCATTGAGCGCTGTTTCCACCGATTGCAGTGCTACAATATCCAGATGGTTGGTCGGCTCATCAAGAATGAGCAGCTCCGGTGCCTGAACACCGCCCAGCACACAGGCAAGCCCCGCACGCAGCCTCTCACCGCCGCTGAGTTCACTCACTTTCTGCAAAGCTGCATCCGCACGGAACATGAAGCGTGCCAAAGCCGCACGGCAATCATTGTCAGTCGCTTCAGGATGCAGATGCTTGAAATTATCCCTGATACTCAGCGTATCATCCAGCAGGCTCACATGCTGATCCAGCATAGCATGCCGTACATAGGTCTGGACGGTACCCTGCCGTGGTGTCAGCCTGCCCGCCAGTACATGCAGCAAAGTCGTTTTACCTGAGCCGTTCGACCCGCATAATGCAATCCGCTCAGGCCCCGTAATCTGCAGCGACACATCCTGAAACACCGGACGCTCATCATCAAAAGCCATTGTCAGATGGTCCGCCACCAGAACTATTTTGCCCGCTGCGAGACTGACATTGCCCAATGCGAAATTCTGCGGGATCAGCCGCTCAATTTTGCTCTGCGCCTCACTCAGCGCCTGCTGACCGCTTTCTGCCTGTTTTTGCGCCAGCATATTATTACGCCCGCCGGTTGCCTGTGCGCGATCCGCCTTGGCATCCAGCAATAATTTGCTTTGCCCTGCGCTGAAACGTGACTTCTTACCTGCAGAATCCCGTTTCTCCTGCCGCTCTTTAATCAGGCGCGCCTGTTTTTCAGCCTGTTTGATGGCTGTCTCAGCAACAGCAAGATCATGACGGGCAGCCGCCAGCTCTTCCTCTTTACGCGCCTCATAAAAATCCCAGTTACCGCCATAGGACGACACACCAACCGGCGTCAGCTCGATAATCCGGTCCATCTCGCGTAACAATGTGCGGTCATGACTGACCACCAGCGCACCGCCACGCCAGTTCCGCAGCAGATGCAGCACAGCCTCGCGCCCCTGCACATCCAGATTATTGGTCGGCTCATCCAGCAGGATCAGATCCGGTTCCTGAAAGATCAGCGCGGCAAGTGCGGCACGGGTTTTCTGCCCGCCGCTTAATGTATCAAGTTGTGTTTGCGGATGAAGTACCGGTAATCCCATTTTGACAAGCGCATCTTCAATCCGGCTCTCCAGCGTCCAATCCGCATCGGACAGATCAGCATCACTGCCCTCACCTGCCAGAATACGTGCCTGCGCAGCCAGTTGCTCCGTAGCGCCGAACAAATCCGCAACGCTCTCATGGGCATCACCGGCATGCTGATGCAAAACACCAAGTTTGGCATGGCTGGTGAGCGAGCCGGATGCAGGCACGACTTCACCGGCAATGATGCGCAGCAAAGTTGATTTGCCTGTACCGTTACGCCCGATCAGGCCGGTGCGCTCACGTGACAGATGAAGGGAAAGATTTTGAAAAAGACTGCGGCCGTCAGGCGTTTGCGCAGAAATATTTTGCAGTGTGAACAGAGTTATCAAGAGCAGCATCCGGTGAAACAACAAAAACATCAGTTACGAAAAACTGTGCTGTCTGCTTCATCGTGAGGAACTCCTGAAAATACACGTCTGAGAATCGGATATTGCATCCGTTATGTAATAACTATTTAAGTATCGTGACTTTTTCAAGTCACGATACTTTGAATGTCTTAGTCCAGATCGAAACGGGCAATAACCGGCACGTGATCCGACGGACGTTCCCAGCCACGCGCATCGCGCAAAATCTGCAAATCTTTCATATGCGGCTCAAGATCTTTCGAGCCCCAGATATGATCCAGACGACGACCGCGATCTGCCGCATTCCAGTCTTTGGCACGGTAGCTCCACCAGGTGTAAATCTTCTGATCAGCCGGAATCATCTGCCGCATCAGATCGCTCCAGCCGCCCTTCACACGCAGATCTTCCAGTGTTTCGGTCTCAACCGGTGTATGGCTGACGATTTTGAGCAACTGCTTATGCGACCAGACATCATTTTCCAGCGGTGCAATATTCAGATCACCCACCAGAATGGATGACAGGCCGTCACCACGATCAGCGGTAATCGCACGCATTTCCTCAAGGAAATTCAGCTTATGGGCAAATTTCGGATTGATTGTAACATCCGGCTCATCGCCACCGGCAGGCACATAGAAATTATGAATACGGATGGATTTACCGCCCGCCTGCACAACAGAGCTTAAGTGACGGCAGTCACCCATATCACAGAAACCGATAACTTCCGTATTTTCCATCGGCCTACGCGAGAGCGTAGCCACGCCGTGATAACCCTTCTGACCGCTGATCGCGATATGCTCATAACCGGCCTTGCGCAGTTCCTTCAGCGGAAACTGATTGTCAGGACATTTCGTTTCCTGAAGGCACAAAACATCGGGCGCATATTGGTCAAGAAAATCAAGAACCAGCGGCAAACGAAGGCGAACTGAATTGATATTCCAGGTGGCGACGGAAAAACTCATTAAACTGCTCAACGGCTGAAGGATAAAACACGAAAAGGTGCGGTTCACCAAAGTCCGTGCACCATAAGCCGCTTATGCATGATGTGCAAATGCCGGATAAATAAAAAATGCCGCGCCTGAGACAGGCACGGCATTTTCATTTCTATGAAGAATAATCAGCGGGTTTTGCGTTTCATCGCCATACGCTGATAATCAATCTTGAACATATTATCCGCAAAACGCACACCCTTCTGCACGTTGAAGATCATGACAGTGGTGTCCTGACGCTGTGCATCGGTAATCGTCCACTGCTTCAGTTCTGCATTGGCCGGATCAAACATCAGCGCAATAGTGGCGTCGGCAAAAATTGCCTTATCGCCCAGAACCATAGTCAGCGCATCCGGCTCGTTTTTAAGACCGCGCAGACGACCACCACCCAGATCAACATGATCACTCAGCAGCAGTTTCAGCGGGGTTTTCGATAGCGGATACAAATCCCACGTATCCAGCTTCTTATTATTCACTACCACGGATTCACCGTCCGAAATCACGGTGATCGGCGATTTATCATAGTTGAAACGGATTTTACCCGGACGCTCGATATAGAACTTACCGCCGGTCTGATCGCCTTTCGGGCCAAACTGCACAAACTCACCGGTCATGGTTTTCACGCCTGTAAACTGATTGGCAATAGCCTGTGCCTGCCCCAGAGCAGCACTGTTGGCAGTTTGCGCCTGAGCAAAACCGGCAGGCAGCAGAACTCCCAGAGCGACGGATGCGACAGTGAGATATTTGGCGACCATGAAAGGCAATTTCAGTTTCATCAGAGACATATGCTCCCGTATCGTTATGACAGTTTTCACCGTGCTCTTTTATCTTTTATACCGGCAGTTTGACCTGACTGTGGCAGGACTGATCAGTAATCATCATCCTGTGTCGGCACGAGAATATCGCGCTTACCGGCGTGATTGGCAGGCCCCACAATGCCTTCCTCTTCCATGCGCTCAATAATTGAGGCGGCGCGGTTATAACCAATGCCGAGACGGCGCTGGATATAGCTGGTTGAAGCCTTCTTATCGCGCAGCACCACAGCAACCGCCTGATCATACGGATCGTCTGAATTTTCCAGATTGGACGTGCCGGAAGGTGCGGAACCGCCCTCGTCCTCATCATCCTCCATAACGGCATCCAGATATTCCGGTACGCCCTGCGCTTTAAGGTGCTGAACCACCTGTTCAACTTCATCATCGCCGACAAAAGGTCCGTGAACACGCTGAATACGGCCGCCACCGGCCATAAACAGCATATCACCCATACCGAGCAGCTGCTCTGCACCCTGTTCGCCCAGCACAGTACGACTGTCAATCTTGGAGGTAACCTGAAACGAAATACGGGTCGGGAAGTTTGCCTTAATCGTACCGGTAATCACATCCACCGACGGGCGCTGCGTTGCCATAATCACATGGATACCAGCCGCACGTGCCATCTGCGCCAGACGCTGCACTGCGCCTTCAATATCCTTACCGGCCACCATCATCAGATCGGCCATTTCGTCGATAATCACGACGATATACGGCATTGGCGACAGATCCAGCTCTTCGGTTTCATAAACCGCCTCACCGGTATTGCGGTCAAAGCCGGTCTGCACCGTGCGGGAAATCTGCTCGCCTTTTTTCTCGGCCTGCGTAACGCGACTGTTGAAACCGTCAATATTACGCACACCGACTTTCGACATTTTGCGATAGCGGTCTTCCATCTCACGCACTGCCCATTTCAGGGCAACAACCGCTTTCTTCGGATCCGTCACCACAGGGGTGAGCAAATGCGGAATCCCGTCATAAACGGAAAGTTCCAGCATTTTCGGATCAATCATAATCAGGCGGCATTCCTGCGGGGTCATGCGATAGACCAGCGAGAGGATCATCGTATTAATCGCCACAGACTTACCGGAACCGGTAGTACCGGCCACCAGAACGTGAGGCATTTTGGCGAGATCGGCAATCACCGGTTCGCCATTAATGGTCTTGCCCAGTGCCAGTGCCAGCTTGGTTTTGGTCTGCATGAAATCGCGGCTCGCCAGCATTTCACGCAAGAATACCATTTCACGCTTCGGATTAGGCAGCTCAATACCAATGGCATTGCGCCCCGGCACCACGGCAACACGGGCAGAAATCGCACTCATAGAGCGGGCAATATCATCCGCCAGACCGATCACACGGGAAGACTTAATCCCCGGTGCCGGTTCCAGCTCATACATGGTCACAACCGGCCCCGGTTTGACCTGAATGATCTCACCGCGCACACCGAAATCTTCCAGCACACCTTCCAGCACACGGGCATTCTGCTCCAGCGCTTCTTTCGACAGTGACGGATCACGCGCCACCACTTTCGGCTCGCTCAGATAATTGAGATCCGGCAGCATGAAACGACCGCCATTATTCACCGGATGCGTTGGTGCACGGGCAGTCGGCGCTTTACGTGCGGCCTGCATACGCGGAGCTTGTGCCTGAGTCTGTGCAGCAGGCTGCTGCGATACAGGCGCATCCTCATAGTCATAATCATCATCGTTAAAACGGGCATCATCAACATGATGCGCCGCCGGTTCAAATCCCGGCTCAAAGCGCTCACCGGCACGCGCAACTTTAACATCACCGAACGGATCATCCTCACGATTGCGACGACGCGACGGGGAAGGATTGCGCTTCAGCCCCAACAAACGCCGCACCGAGGCTTTAGCACTCAGCATCCAGTGCGATGCGGCACCAAGTGTCGACGCAGACAAACCGGCAAAGAAACCAATCCGTGCTTCGCTTGCATCCTCATCGTCAAAATCATCGTCTTCATCATAATGATCATCGGCCACCTGTCGCGCTTTAGCACGAACAGGCTTGGTGAGACTGCGGTCACGACCGATCAGACCGCTGGCAAAGGCACACAGCCACAAAGCCGGAACGGCCAGAACAACAGCAATACCAAGTGCAATCACACCGGTCGGAAACTCGCCCAGAAACACGCCCGGCACTTTCAGCATCATATCGCCGAAAACACCGCCAAGGCCGATCTGCATCGGCCAGCTTTCCGGCGGCTGCACGCAGCTGGCAATGGCAGCGAACAACAAAGAGGCAAAAAACCACGCGGAAATACGCCGTGCCAAACGGTCAATGCGGCCATTAACGATCAGCAAAATTCCCCAGAAGACCAGCGGCAAAAGCACAACAACACTGGAAAGACCATAAAACTGCATCGCCAGATCGGCAAAAACAGCGCCCGGATAACCTGCGGCATTGGTCACTTCATTGGCAGTTGCATGACTGAAACTCGGATCAGCCACATTCCATGTTGCAAGTGCGGCCACTGCAGCCGCCACCAGTGCCAGCAATAACAGGCCGGAGAAAATATCAATCTGGCGGCGCAATAAAGCGCTGAGCCTCAGACGTTCTCCCCGAATTTCCTGCTCGTCCGGCCCGTAGGACGGTGAATAGCCTTGCCGCATAAAACCTGCCTCAAATATCTCCACCTGATTTCAATGCAGCCGGTCAGCGCAGAAAACAGGTAAATTTTATGAATCGCGTCCGATCTTACATCAGCGGTAGTTAAGACAGCATTAACCATGAGGCCCGTCTGTTTTCAGGCTGCAATAAAAAACACGCCCGTATAAGGGCGTGTTTTCTGTCTCACATCTATATGAACGACACGGCTTAATCGCGGACGCGGATCAGACCTTCCTGTGCCGTAGAAGCAATCAGCACACCGTCGCGGGTGAAAATAGAACCGCGGTTAAAGCCGCGCGCACCCGTCGCCATCGGGCTGTCCTGACTATAGAGCAGCCAGTCATTTAAGCGGCACGGATGATGGAACCACATGGAATGGTCAAGACTGGCAACCTGTAACCCCGGATCAAACACCGCGCGTCCATGCGCGTGCAGTGATGTGTCGAGCAAAGTCATATCCGAGAGATAGGCCAGAATTGCCGCCTGCAAGGCGCGGTCATCCGGCACTTCACCACAGGCACGCACCCAGACATTCTGCTCCGGCGGCAACGGATCTTTGGTCAGATAATGGCTGAGCGATACCGGCTTCATATCAATCGGCTGATCGCGTTCCAGATATTTACGCACCGGTGCCGGTGCCATCTGCATATATTGCTCTTTCATATCTTTGATGCTGAGCAGTTTTTCCGGCATCGGCACGTGAAGCGGCATCGGCATCTGATGCTCAAGCCCTGCTTCATCAATTTGGAAAGAGGCGGAAAGCGTGAAAATAGCCTTGCCGTGCTGAATGGCCACAACCTGACGGGTCGAAAAGCTGGAACCGTCGCGCAGGCGATCCACACGATAGATAATCGGAATGGACGGATCACCCGGACGCATGAAATAGCCATGCAGCGAGTGGACAAAGCGTCCTTCCTCAACAGTGCGCTGCGCCGCAACCAGTGCCTGACCAATCACCTGTCCGCCAAAAACCCTCTGCCAGCCCACTTGCGGGCTGCGTCCGCGAAACAGGTTATGTTCCAGCGGCTCCAGATCAAGGATCGACAAAAGTTCTTTCATTGCTTCGGACATGGACAACTCATTTTCTGCAACAGCTATACTATGGCTACAACCGGCAGTCTGACGGCGCAAGGGATTGCTGATAAAAACTGCGGCATTTCCGCTTGAGACAAACCGGCTTAAGGCTTATCTGCATCTGTATGCTATAAAGCACGAACAGGTTGAAAAGGAACTGACAGTCCTGCAAACCTGTTGTGCAGAGAAGGAAACCGTCATGGCTAAATCGTCCCGCAAATCATCCCAAACTGCTGCAGACACAGCATCTGCTCCGGTCAAAACTGATGTTCTGATCGCAGGCGCGGGTTATGTGGGGATGACGACGGCGGTTGCCATTAAAACCGGCGCGCCGCAGCTGGATGTGACCATTATTGATGCAGCGCCTGCCGGTCAGTGGAAAAAAGATCCGCGCGCCTCGGCCATTGCCGCTGCTGCCACCCGTATGCTGGATCAGCTCGGTTGCTGGCAGGCGATCAAACCGGATGCACAACCGATCAACGATATGGTGATCACCGATTCCCGTGTATCCGATCCGGTGCGTCCTGTTTTTTTGACTTTTGCCGGTGAAGTGAATCCGGGTGAACCTTTCGCCCATATGGTTGAAAACAAAGTTCTCAATGCCTCACTGCACGCCAAAGCTGCCGAGCTTGGCATTAATGTTATTGAAGGCTGCGGTGTTGACGGTTTTACGACTGAATCCAATGCTGTGACTGTAACACTTGCAGACGGCCGCATTCTCGAAACAAGGCTGCTGGTCGGCGCGGATGGCGTGCGTTCGCGTATGCGCGATCAAGCAGGCATCAAAACTGTTCACTGGAGCTACGGTCAGTCCGGCATTGTCTGCAATGTTTCCCATGAGCGCCCGCATGACGGCCGCGCGATTGAACATTTCCTGCCTGCCGGGCCTTTTGCCATTCTGCCGCTCAAAGGCAACCGTTCTTCTCTCGTCTGGGCAGAGCGCACAGAAGATGCCAACCGTCTGGTTGCACAAGATGACTTTGTTTTTGAGGCTGAACTGGAACAGCGCTTCGGTCATCATCTGGGCGAAATCCGCGTTGAAGGCAACAAGCGGGCTTTCCCGCTCGGCCTGACACTGGCGCGCGAATTTGTAAAGCCGCGTTTCGCACTGGTTGGTGATGCTGCGCACGGTATTCACCCGATTGCGGGACAGGGGCTTAATCTCGGTTTCCGCGATGCGGCAACGCTGGCGCAGGTGATTGTTGATACTGAACGCCTCGGCCTTGATATCGGCTCCTTTGCCGCACTGGAAAAATACCAGACATGGCGCCGCTTCGACACTGTGCAGATGGGT
>JAIRVW010000415.1 GCA_031253705.1 Brucellaceae bacterium | reverse complement strand
GTGCCATGGGGCGTGCGGCAGTACATCTTGCAAGTCACGGACGCATTATTTCCGGCGGCTCCACCTTGTCGATGCAGGTCGCCCGTCTGATTGAACCGCGCACGGAGCGCTCTTTTTTCGCCAAGTTCCGGCAGATGCTGCGCGCCGTACAAATTGAGCGTCGTCTGTCGAAAGAAGAAATTCTCGATGCCTATCTGACGCTTGCGCCTTTTGGCGGCAATCTTGAAGGTATCCGTGCTGCGAGCCTCGCCTATTTCGGCAAGGAACCGCGCAGGCTCACGACCTCGGAAGCAGCCCTGCTGATTGCCTTGCCGCAATTGCCGGAACGCCGTCGCCCCGACCGTTACCCTGATAATGCCCGCGCCGCCCGTGATCGGGTACTCAACCGCTTAGCCGTCGTCTCCCTGATCGGCAATGATGAGGCCGACCGCGCCGCACATCTGTCCATACCAAAACGCCGCCTGGCCATGCCGGCACTTGCGCCGCATGTCAGCGAAACCGCATTGCGTAAAGACCCGCAGTCCAATGTGCATCACGTCACGCTTAAGCGCTCCGTGCAGCAGGCACTGGAAACTGTGGCCATGGATTCTGCCAAGCGCCTCGGTGCAAAAATTTCCATCGCCATGGTTATGGCGGATGCGGTGACCGGCGAGATTATCGGCGAAGTCGGCTCCTCGGATTATTTTGATTCAAGCCGCTCCGGCTGGATTGATATGACCAATGTGCAGCGTTCACCGGGTTCAGCACTCAAACCTTTCATCTTCGGACTGGCTTTTGAAGATGGTCTGGTGATGCAGGAAACCATTATCGAAGACCGGCCGACCAATTTTTCCGGCTATCGCCCACGTAACTTCGATATGAGCTATCAGGGTGACGTGACGGTGCGCGAGGCTCTTCAGCTCTCGCTCAATGTGCCGTCCGTCCGCCTGCTGGATAGTGTGGGTGCGACGCGTCTGATGGTGCGGATGCGCCGCGCTGAGATTAAAACCACGCTGCCACCGGGTGAAACACCAGGGCTGGCAATTGGCCTTGGCGGTCTGGGCATCAGCCTGAAAGATCTGGTACAGCTCTACACTGCCCTCTCCAATCGCGGTCAGGCAGCGGTCATTTCCAATGGTGTGGACGGACGCCTGAAAGACGGCACCGCCGTAATTACCGGCGAGCCGCTGCTGCAACCCGCCGCCGCATGGCAGGTTGCCGATGTGCTAGCGGGCGTCAAACCACCGCTTGGCTCGATGCAGCGCGGCCTCGCCTATAAAACCGGCACCAGCTATGGTTATCGCGACGCATGGTCTGTCGGCTTTGACGGCCGCTATGTGCTGGGCGTCTGGGTTGGTCGTGCCGATAATGGTGCAGTTCCGGGGTTAAGCGGCTATGGTTCAGCCGCACCGATCCTGTTTGAAGCCTTTTCCAAGTCCGGTGTCGGCTTCACACCGCTCAATCCTGCACCCGCAGGCACTGTGCGTCTGCGACAGGCCGAACTGCCGGTTTCCTTACGCCGTTTCACGCCTTATCTGTCACCGCTTGTCAGCACCTCTGTGCGTGAATCCGCGCCGCAAATTCTCTATCCGCCGGAAGGTGCACGGGTAGAACTGAGCAGTCAGGCAGACGGCTCCACCGCTCCGCTGGTTTTGAAAATGCAGGGCGGCCGTGCACCGTTCATCTGGCTTGCCAATGGCAAACCACTGGATAAGGCCTCGCGCAAACGTTCCGGTCTGTGGCAGCCGGATGGTGCCGGCTATTCCACGCTGACCGTCATTGACTCGATCGGCCGTGCCGCCAGTGTGCGGATTTTCATCGACTGAAAATCATGCTTTCAGAGCAAATTATTCCGCTGTTTTCGCAGCGGAAAACGATTCCGCATGCCTGCAACTTATCACGAAACGCACAATGCTAAATATAAACATATATTTATCTGCGATAGTTTTGTTCGTTAAAATTCAAAATAACGCAAAAATATTCTAAAATTATCTTATTCGTAGTTGAAACTTCCTTGTTATCAGGCACCATTCTGTGAAGAATATGATCACACAATCCGCCTGCCTCCGTTTGAGAGCAAACAGGTGAGAGATTGGTGAGGCAAAACAGTGAAGCGAAGGATCGCTTCCTGACGAATTTATAAGGAAAACAGCAATGTCGTTGTCAGATATCGCCCGCGTCAAAACTTTAATTTCGCGCCGCACCGGCATGAAAATGATGCTGCTTTCCGCCGTCGCCATGAGCGTTGCATTTGCTGCACCTCTGTCGGTTCAGGCTGCAGACCAGTCAATTAAAGTCGGCATTATGGGCGGTGAAGATGAAGATGTCTGGAAAGTTGTTGCTGAACAGGCTGCAAAAGAAGGCCTCAAAATCGAAACCGTTATCTTCAATGATTACACCCAGCCGAATGAAGCGCTGGAGCGTAAAGAAATTGACGCCAATGCGTTTCAGCATGAGCCTTATCTGGACGAGCAGATCAAACAGCACGGCTATAAGATTTCCGTCGCCGGTTACACCGCTCTCTGGCCGATCGGCATCTATTCCCGCAAGGTTGAAAAGCTGGAAGACCTGAAGGATGGCGCTATTGTCGGCGTACCAAATGACCCGACCAATGAAGGCCGTGCGCTGCGCGTTCTTGAAAGCAAAGGTCTGATCAAGCTCAATCCGGATGCAGGCATTCTCGCAACCCCGATTGATATTGTTGAAAACCCGAAGAAGCTTGAAATCAAAGAACTGGATGCCGGTGTTGTCGGTCTTTCCATCGACGATCTCGACGCTGCAATCGTCAACAATAACTGGGCAGCAAAAACCGGTCTTGATCCTGTGAAGGATGCAATCGGCTGGGAAAGCAAAGAAAACAACCCGTATCGTAACTTCATTGCCGTGCGCACTGAAGACAAGGATGCAGCATGGGTGAAACCGCTTATTGCCGCTTTCCACAACGAACCGGTGAAGGCAGAACTCGACCGCGCCTATAAAGGCACAGGTATTCCTGCCTGGGAATAAGAGCTACCCAACCAAGCTTAAACCGCGCATAGTAACGGTCCGGATTTATCCGGACCGTTTTGCACTCTGAGTATTGTCCCTTTTTGCACTTTGCTCTGATCATATTGCCTCAATTTAAAGAAAGAGCTCGAGGATAAAGTGAATACTTCAGCTCCAATAAAGAATGTGCAGCAAAAGCTGTCTTCCGCATCCGGCCAGCCTCCCGTGACCGGTGACGAAGTTGTTAAGCTCTCCAATATTAAACGCATGTTCGGCACGACCCCTGCCGTCAATGATATTTCTCTTTCGGTGAAACGCGGCGAAATTCTCGGCATTATCGGCCGCAGCGGCGCAGGTAAATCGACCCTGATCCGTTGCCTGAACGGTCTGGAAAAACCCGATAGCGGTTCAGTTGTCATTGAAGGCCAGGAAATTACCGGCCTTAATGAAAGCCAGTTGCAGCCGGTGCGCCGCCGCATCGGCATGATCTTTCAGCACTTCAATCTGATGTCCGCAAAGACAGTGGCGCAGAATATTGCCCTGCCGCTCAAAATTGCAGGCATTGCCAAGCCGGAACGTCACAAAATCGTTGCGGAACTGCTGGAACTGGTCGGCCTTTCAGAACGCGCACAGCATTATCCGGCACAGCTTTCCGGCGGACAGAAACAACGCGTCGGTATTGCCCGTGCCCTCGCGGCCAAGCCGAGCCTGTTGTTGTCGGATGAAGCCACCTCGGCACTTGATCCGGAAACCACCCAATCCATTCTGGCCCTGCTCAAAGACATCAACCAGAAACTCGGCCTGACCATTTTGCTAATTACCCATGAGATGGATGTGATCCGCAAAATCGCCGACCGTGTGATCGTGCTGGATCACGGGCAGATCGCCGAACAAGGCCCTGTCTGGGAGGTCTTTGCCCGCCCTAAAGCCGAGACAACAAAGAACCTGCTGAAAATGCTGACCCCTGCTCTGCCGGAAAGCATTGCCGCGCATCTGGTTTCGCAGGCGCAGCCGGATGGTGAGGCGATCATCCGTATCCGCATTTCCGGTGAGGCTGCACGCCGCCCGATTATCAACGATATCGCCACCGCTTCCGGTCTCAATGCCCGCCTCGTTCATGGCGGCATTGATACGATTCAGGGAGAGCCGGTCGGCACATTGTTCCTCGGCCTGCCTGCGCATCATTCTGCGGCTCTGCAAAAGGCCGTGGATTTTCTGAAGACAATTTGTGATGAAACGGAGGTTGCCGGATATGTTTCAGTTCCTGACACCCGCAATGCTTGATCTGCTCTGGCGCTCACTCGGCGAAACCCTGATCATGACCGGCTTCTCCAGCCTGTTCACGCTGATTTTCGGCTTGCCGCTGGGACTTCTGCTCATCCTGACTGATCGTAATGGCCTGCTGCAGCATATTGCCGTCAACCGCGTCGTCGGCGCTATCGTCAATGCTTTCCGCTCTGTGCCCTTCATCATTCTGCTAGTGGCGCTGATCCCGTTCACACGCCTGATCATGGGTACAGCTTTGGGTACATGGGCATCCATTGTGCCGCTCTCCATTGCCGCCATTCCTTATTATGCACGCATGGCGGAAGTATCGCTGCGTGAAGTTGATCACGGTCTGATCGAAGCTGCCCGCTCCATGGGCGCCAGCCGCTGGACGATCATCAAGGAAGTGCTGATACCGGAATCCATGCCGGGTCTGATTGCAGGCTTCACCGTCACAATCGTCACCCTGATCGGTGCTTCCGCTATGGCCGGTGCCATCGGTGCAGGCGGTCTGGGTGATCTTGCCATCCGCTACGGCTATCAGCGCTTTAACTACCCGATCATGGCCGCTGTTGTGGCAGTGTTGATTGTAATTGTCTGCCTGATCCAGTGGATCGGTGACCGGCTGGTGCAAAAAGTCGATAAGCGTGTTGTTAAGCGCTAAAGCATGTCTCCCAAAAATGGACACCGGTTTTGGGATAAAGACATGCGCAAAACAAAGGCCGGTGAAAACCGGCCTTTTTAGTATCTCATAGAATTACGTGCGCGTTTCGTGCACACCGACCTCAACCGTATTACCGTCAGGGTCAAACACCAGAGCCGCGAAATAGCCCATCTCCTTCGGCCCCTGATAGGACGGCGCGCCGCTGTCACGTCCGCCGCATTGCAATGCTGCCTGATAAAAGGCCTCAACCTGCTCGCGGGTTTTCGCACTGAATTTCAGATGTAAATGTTGCCCCGGCTGAAAGTCCTGCCCATCACCTGCGGCGGATTTTGCCGCCACAATTCGTAAAAACGGCAAAGGGCTGCGGGCATTACCGCTGACAAAAAACGTCGTCTCCGCAGTTTGCAAAACCCGAAGCTCCAGTGCAGCCATGCTGCCGGAGTAAAAACGATAGGATGCCGGAATGTCCCGGCTCTCAAAGCCGATATGATCAAATAGAGACATACCCAATAATATAGAGAGCTTCTCTCATAAGAAAAGAGCCACCGGATATCTTGTCCTGCGGCTCTTTAACTTCATCACTCAGCTTCTGTATAGTTAGCGCGTACGGCTCAGACCGTCTTTGGCAGGCTTATATTGCGGGTCGAGCTGTACCGCGCGGGCATAGGAAGCCGCAGCGCGTTTCTTGTCGCCGCGATGCTCATAGATCATCGCCTGATTAGCCCAGCTCTCAGCAACCTTATCATCCAGCCCGATAGCGGTATTGAAATCATCAAAGGCATTGTCGTAATCGCCGATTGCCGCATAGGAAATGCCGCGACCATTATAAGGTTCCGGCGCACTGGACTGCAGCGATGCCGCTGCCGAGAAATCCTCAATCGCCTGCTTATGCTGACCGCGCGCCTGATAAATCAGACCACGATTGTGATAAGCACGG
>JAIRVW010000145.1 GCA_031253705.1 Brucellaceae bacterium | reverse complement strand
CAATGCCGCGCATGACCAATACGATGATGCTCTCCGGCGACAAAACGCCGGAAGACATTATCGCTTCCGTTAAGAAAGGCATCTATGCGGTGTCTTTCGGCGGTGGTCAGGTGGACATTACCTCCGGTAAATTCGTATTTGGTTGCACTGAAGCCTAGATGATTGAAGACGGTAAAGTCGGCGCACCGGTTAAAGGTGCGATGCTGATCGGCAACGGCCCTGATGCCATGCATCGTGTGTCGATGATCGGCAATGACAGCAAGCTCGACAATGGTTCAGGCAATTGCGGCAAAGGCGGCCAGTGGGTGCCTGTTGGCGTTGGACAGCCGCATCTGCGTATGGATCAGATGACTGTTGGCGGAACGGCTGTATAAATATGAAAAACTTGAATGGTTTAACCGCTGTTATAACCGGCTCCGGTCGTGGTCTTGGCGCTGCAATGGCAATGATGCTGGCCGATGCCGGGTGCAAGATCGTGCTCTGCGCCCGCAGCCAAACCGCCCTTTCGACTGTGGCTGGCCAGATTGAACAACGCACAGATCAACGCCCCGATCAGGTCGTGGTTGATCTCGCTGATAATGCCAGTATCAGCCACGCCATTGCCCAGATCACAGAAAAATACGACACGGTTGATCTGCTGATTAACAATGGTGCAATGTGGCTCGAAGCCAGCGATGAACCGCACAGCGAACAGGAAGTCTTCGGCACGATCAACGCTGCGGTGACCGGTAGTTTTCTGTTCACGCAAGGTATGCTGCCGCTGCTGAAATGCTCTGCAAGACCGGATATTGTGACCATCGGTTCTATCAGCGCATTGCCAAATGCCCCGCTGCATAGTGTAGCTGTACCGTTTTATGCTGCGAAACATGCACAGGCAGCACTGGCGACAGGCTTGCAGCAAATGCTGCGCGGCACACCTGTGCGCTCACTTTGCGTGCACCCGCCCTATCTGGACGATATTTCACCGGCTGATGCAGAATGGGATGCCATTCCTGAGCGCACCAAAGGTGAGCGCGCAACCAATCGCGATGTTTGTGAGGCTGTGATGTTTGCGATCACCCGACCGCGCCATATCACGCTGTCTTCGATCACGATTGATACAGATGAAGGCGGGCTGTTCGGCTGAACACCCGCCCTCTCCTGATTATTTTTTCGAGAGTAGTGCCACAGTCTCCACATGGGATGACCACAGGAACTGATCGACAGGAATGATCTTGTCGATCTTGTAGCCGCCCTTGACCAGAATGGCGAGGTCGCGCGCCAGTGTCACCGGATTACAGGAAACAGCCGCAACTTTAGGCACGGATGATTTGGCAATCTGCATTGCCTGTTCTTCAGCGCCGGCACGCGGCGGATCGAAGACCACGCCCTGATAGGCGTTGAGATCCTTATGCAGGATCGAGCGGCGGAACAGATCGCGACGCTCATGCGTGACCGGTTTCAGCCCTTGTACATGACGAATACCGCGATCCAGTGCGGCCAGTGCCGGTGCATCATTTTCCACCGCATGAACAGCCATGCTTTCAGCCATGCGCAGAGCAAAAGTACCGACACCGCAGAACAAGTCCGCCGCCTTTTTGACCTTCTTGAAATGACCAAGTACTAGCGCAACCATAGCCTCTTCAGCTTCGATAGTTGCCTGAAGGAAGCTGCCGGACGGAATATTCACCGGCACTTTGCCAAAGGTAATCAAAGGTTTTTTCGGCTCCAGAATAATCTCGCCGTCAACGCTGAGACGGGCAAAGCCCAGCTCCATCATCAAAGGTGTGAGAATACGGCGTGCCGCATCATCCGGTGTCGGGCAGCCGCTTGCAGCCAGATCAAGGCCGGATTCCGTATCAGTAACCGTCAGTTTAAACGGCTTGGCACCATCGGCCAGATGAATGGCAACTTTGCGCAGATCATCCAGACGGGAGATAATCGCCGGAACTGTCACCGCACATTCAGAGATGTTGATCAGCTCATGGCTCTGATGACGGTTAAAACCAAGCAGCAAACCGGCTTCGGTTTTGCGGATAGCAAATGTCGCGCGGCGGCGGCTCTGCTGCGCGCATGGCACCAGCGGCGCCAGTTCATATTTCAATCCACGGCCGTCAAGGCTCGCGGTCACCAGTGAGCGCTTCCATGCCTGATAGGCCGACATTTCCCAGTGTTGCAAAGCGCAACCGCCGCAATCCTCGAAATGGCGGCAGGATGGTTCCACACGCTGTTCCGATGTTTCCAGCAAGGCCATCAGGCTGGCGCGGTTCTTATCCCGCGCAACATTGGCAACCTCCCCGGGCAGGGTAAAAGGCACAAAAACCTGACCATCCGGCAGCTGGGCAATACCATCGCCACCGGCACCCATCGCATTGATTGTAACACGCAAACTCATCAAACATTGTCCTTCGCGGCGGCAGTTTTGTTCTTTCTGCCTGCCAAAATATATTCCTGATTGCCGTCACCACCGGTAATCGGTGAGGCACAAAATCCTAAAGCCTGCCAGCCGGATTGCTCATTGAGCCAAGCCTGCAAATCCAGCGCAATCTTCTCACCCTGCGACGGGTCTTTCAGAATGCCGCCTTTGCCGATCGCCTCGCGACCCGCCTCGAATTGCGGTTTCACCAGCAACAGACACCAGCCGTCATCCGCGCAAAGATCAAGCGCATTGGGCAGCGCCAGTTTCAGCGAAATGAAACTGACATCCGAGACAACAATCTCAACATTGCGTCCCTGCAAATGACTTACATCCAGCACACGGGCATTCAGACCTTGCATGTTGGTGACGCGTTTATCGCCACGCAATGTCTCATGCAACTGATCATGCCCAACATCGACGCAGATCACATGCTCTGCGCCGCGTTCCAGCAGCACTTGCGTGAAACCGCCGGTAGAAGCACCAATATCGAGCGCCGTTTTGCCTGTCACATCAAAACCAAAGTGATCGAGCGCAGCCGTCAGTTTCAGCGCCGCACGGGAGACAAAACGGCTCGCCGGATCATCCACCGCCAATTCGGCCTGAGCCGTTACAGTCTGTCCGGCTTTTGTCACCACCTGACCATTCACGCGCACAGTGCCACGCGCCACCGCATCGCGGGCACGCGAACGCGAGGCAAACAGCCCGCGCTCCACCAGCGCCTGATCAAGGCGTATTTTATCTGTATTTTCACTCATGCCGTCTCAATGAATGAGACAGCAGCTTAGCGCAAGATGTTTTATCCGCGCATGTCGATCAAGATGGCAAAGCCTGCGAGCAGATTATGCACGCAATCCGCCGCCTGCCTCACTCGTCAGCACTTCACGGCCGAGCGCTGCAAAGGCAGCCCGCACAATGCCTGCACTATCCAAACCTGCACGGGCATACATAGCTTCCGGCTTGGCGTGATCCAGAAATGCATCCGGCAAGGTCAGCGTGCGAACACGCAAACCATGATCCAGTGCGCCTTCATTGCTGAGATAATGCAATACATGTGCACCAAAGCCGCCTGTTGCGCCTTCTTCAATCGTGAGCAACACCTGATGTTCCTTGGCAAGACGGCGGATCAGATCATGATCCAGCGGTTTGGCAAAACGCGCATCGGCAACAGTGGTGGAAAGACCGGCTGCATCCAGCTCATCCGCTGCTACCAGACATTCCTGCAAACGTGCGCCAAAGCTCAGGATCGCAATCTTGCTGCCTTCGCGGACAATACGGCCTTTACCGATTTCCAGCACATTGCCGCGTTCCGGCAGATCAACACCCACACCATCACCGCGCGGATAGCG
>JAIRVW010000397.1 GCA_031253705.1 Brucellaceae bacterium | reverse complement strand
CATGGGGCGGCGGCGATAAAAATGGCGGATCCGGCAACGGCGGTTCCAATAATGGCGGCTCTAATCAGGGCGGACCATGGGGACAAGGCCCGAAAGGACCGCGCGGAGGGCCTGGTGGCTCGGGCGGAACGCCTCCGGATCTGGAAGACATTCTGCGTAAAGGTCAGGATCGTCTGAAGAAAGTTATCCCGGGCGGCGGTGGCAGCGGTGGCGGTTCTGCCATGTTTGTCATTGGTGCTGTTGCTCTGGCCGGTTTCTGGCTGTTTCAGGCTATGTATACCGTGCAGCCGGATGAGCTTGCTGTTGAAATGCGCTTCGGTGTGCCGAAGGAAGTCGTTTCCGAGCCGGGCTTGCATTTCCATCTCTGGCCGATTGAAACCTATGAAAAAGTATCGACCGGTGAACGCCAGATCAATATTGGCGGTCAGGGCACACGCGGTGCCACACAGGGTCTGATGCTGACCGGTGACCAGAACATTGTTAATGTTCAGTTCTCCGTGCTTTACCGTGTTTCCGATCCGCGTTCTTATTTGTTTAAGGTACAGGATCCTGACAATATGGTACGTCAGGTTTCTGAAAGCGCGATCCGTGAAATCGTCGGCCGTCGTCCGGCTCAGGACGTTTTCCGTGATTATCGTGCGGCAATTGCTGAATCGGTGCGTGATATTGTTCAGGCAACCCTGAACGGTTATGGCGCCGGTATTCAGATCACCGCTCTTTCCATCGAAGATGCTGCACCGCCGCGTGAAGTGGCTGATGCCTTTGATGAAGTACAGCGTGCCGAGCAGGACGAAGACCGTTTTGTTGAGGAAGCCAACCAGTATTCCAACCAGAAGCTGGGGCAGGCGCGTGGTCAGGCTGCGCAGGTTCGTGAAGATGCTGCCGGTTACAAGACCCGTATGGTTCAGGAAGCGGAAGGTGAAAGCCAGCGCTTTAATTCTGTGCTGAATATTTACAAGCAGTCACCGAATGTCACCCGTGACCGTCTCTTCATTGAGACGATGGAGCAGGTGCTGAAAGACAGTAACAAGGTGATTATCGAAGGCGGCAATAATGTCATGCCATATTTGCCGCTGACCGAGCTGATGCGTCAGCAGAATAAAGCGGGAGGCAACCAGTAATGAATCAGAATCGTTTGCCTTTTATCGTTGGTGCGCTCGCTGTTGTCGCATTTCTGGTTTACTCGTCGGTTTTCGTGGTCACTGAACGTCAACAGGCGATTGTCTCACGTTTTGGTCAGATCGTTGATGTGAAAACCGAGCCGGGCATTTATTTCAAACTGCCGTTTGCTTTCGCGGAAGCGGATAATGTGCAGCTGATTGATGACCGCAGCCTGCGTTTTGATCTGGACGATATCCGCGTTCAGGTTTCCGGCGGTAAATTCTATGATGTGGATGCATTCCTCGTGTACCGCATTACCAATGCCCGTAAATTCCGTGAGACTGTTTCGGCAAATACAATGCTTGCTGAACAGCGTCTGCGTACCCGTCTCGATGCGGCTCTGCGTCAGGTCTATGGTTTGCGCGGCTTTGAATCGGCTCTGTCGGAAGAACGCGGCAGCATGATGCGTGAAGTGCGTGATCAGCTGCGTCCGGATGCGGAATCCCTTGGTCTGACCATTGAGGATGTACGTATTCGCCGTACTGACCTGACCGCTGAAGTTTCCCAGCAGACTTTTGACCGTATGAAGGCCGAACGTCTTGCTGAAGCTGAACGTCTGCGTGCCCGCGGCCGTGAAGCTGCCCAGCGTATTAAGGCGGTTGCAGACCGTCAGGTTGTGGAAATCGTTTCTGAAGCGAACCGCGATTCTGAAGTTCTGCGCGGTGAGGGTGAAGCTGAGCGTGGCCGTATTTTTGCGGATGCTGCAAAACAGGACCCTGACTTCTTCGCATTCTACCGTTCCATGAATGCCTATCGTCTGGCTCTGCAGGCCGAAGGCACAACCATGGTACTGTCGCCGGATTCACAGTTCTTCCGCTTCTTTAAGGATGCCGCCGGTAAGTTGCCGCAGCAGCTTGCAGGTGCCGGACAGAGCGCGCAGTAAAGACCGGATAGTATTGTGAATGATCTGATAACAGCCATAGGATTGCTTCTCGTTTTCGAGGGGCTGCTCTATGGCGGCTTTCCGCACTTTGCCAGACGTATGGCTAAAGATGTTTCCGAAGCGCCGGAAAACTATCTGCGCACCGCAGGTATGGTTGCTCTGGTGCTGGGCGTTGGTGTGGTATGGCTGGTCAGAGGCTGATCTGCCGGTAAATCAAAAAAAGGCGTATGATATTTCATACGCCTTTTTCATTTCAGAGCGGCTCCCGCTTTTGCCGGAAATGCTTTAATCTATGGTTCTCAATCAGAGCATTTGCGGTTAAATGTTCCTGCAGATATCGCTTTGTACCTTTGAGTGGTTGCATGTTTGCAGATGTTAAACAGATCATTTAACTGCGACATGCTCTGGCCTTAATTTGCTTCCACTCGTTTGTAAGCACCAGCGTTCATTAACAAAAGCAGGCGGAGTTTCAGATGGTTCGCAATCAGAATAACAGCACGGTTTTATTTTCTATGCGTGCCGCACTGGCTGCTTTGTCTGTGAGTACAGTCTTATTCAGCGCTGCGGGTTCGCAGGCGCAGGAGCAGGCCGCTGCACCAGCACAGCCTGCGCAACCGGCGATTACCGGTAAACTGGCGCCGCTGGGGCAATCTATGGCAGGTCCTGCATCTGTTGCTGATCTTGCCGAAGGCCTGCTGGATTCTGTGGTCAATATTTCCACCTCGCAAACCGTGAAAGACGAAAACGGTGACGAGAAGGCCGAGCCTGCACCGCAATTACCGGAAGGCTCGCCGTTTCAGGAATTTTTTGACGATTTCTTCTCTGAGGAAAATCAGAAAGACGGTGGCAGTGCAGCCCGTAAAATGCAGTCGCTCGGCTCAGGTTTTGTGATTGATGCCGAGAAGGGGCTGGTTGTTACCAATAATCACGTGATTGCCGATGCCGATGAGATCGAGGTGAATTTCACCGACGGCAAGAAGCTGAAAGCTGAGCTGCTCGGCACGGATACCAAGACTGATATTGCGCTGCTCAAAGTTGATCCGGCCAAGCACAAGCTGACTGCTGCAGGTTTTGGTGATTCTGAAAAATCGCGCATCGGCGACTGGGTGATGGCGATCGGTAATCCGTTCGGTCTCGGCGGTACTGTGACCCTTGGTATTATTTCTGCCCGTAACCGCAATATTGATGCAGGGCCTTATGATAATTTCATCCAGACCGATGCTGCGATCAATCGCGGCAATTCCGGCGGCCCGCTGTTTGATATGCATGGCAAGGTGATCGGTATCAATACCGCAATTATTTCGCCGACCGGCGGTTCTATCGGTATCGGCTTTGCCATTCCGTCAGAGCTGGCTGTAACGGTTATCCAGCAGCTGGAAGAGTTTGGTGAAACACGCCGCGGCTGGCTTGGTGTGCGCATTCAGCCGGTGACGGATGATGTGGCTGAGAGCTTCGGCATGAGTGAGCCTAAGGGCGCATTGGTGGCCGGTCTGATCGCCAATAGCGGCGTTGAGAATAAAGAACTGATGGCCGGTGACGTCATTCTGAAATTTGACGGCAAGGATGTTGAGAATGCCCGTGATCTGCCGCGCGTTGTGGCTGAAAGTCCGGTGGGCAAACAGGTTGAAGTTCTGGTGCTGCGCAAAGGCAAGGAACAGACTGTAAAGATCAAACTCGGCCGTCTTGAAGATTATGAAAATAAGGACAAGGACAAAGCCGCAGCCAAGGACGGTGACAAGGCAAAAGAAGCCGCAAGTGTCACGGTTCTCGGTATGAGTCTGGTTAAGCTCGATGATGCGCAGCGCAAGCAATATGAAATTTCTGCCGAAGTGGAAGGGGTTGTCATCAGCGCTGTGGCGGCTAAATCCGCTGCGGAAGAAAAGCGCATTAAAGCGGGGGATGTGATTGTTGAGTTTGCGCAGGAAGTGGTGAAAGCGCCTGCCGATATTCAGAAGAAGATTGATAAGCTGCGACAGCAGGGACGTAAAAATGCACTGCTGATGCTGGCAGCGCCAAGCGGTGAATTGCGCTTTGTAACGCTGCGGATTGATTGATTTTTCATTCGTGAGCATAAACAAAAGGCCGGAGGATTGCTCAATCCTCCGGCCTTTTTATTTTAGAAAATTGAATCAGATGAACGGATTAGGCGTCAGACTTACCGTTTTGATTCAGCCACTGTTGTTTGCTGATGGTGTAAAGCACATGGCGTTTCAGCTGCGGATGGCTGTCCGGTAGTTTCGGGTGGTCGAAGTCGCGCTCCGGATCGTTGACCATGCCGATGCGCTTCATCACAGAGGTTGAGCGGTGATTATTATGGACAGCAAAAGAGACAACCTCATCCTGTCCACGTTCGTCAAAAGCATAGGCCAGTGAGGCAAGTGCTGCCTCGGTCACATAACCTTTGCCCCAATAACGCTGCGCTAAGCGCCAGCCGATTTCCAGCACGCCCTTTGGTACAAATGGCGGGATATCGGTTTTCATCAATCCGGTGAAACCGACGACATTGCCGCTCTCTTTATCCTGCAGAGCATAGAAGCCGAAATTGTCTTCATTGATCATCGCCACAATGCGATCCATCAGCGCGTCGGATTCTTCACGGCTGCGCAGAGCCGGAAAGAATTCCATCACTTCCGGATCAGAATTGATCTCGTGGAAGAATGCACGGTCATCTTCCTGCCAGTTGCGCAGGAGCAGGCGGGGTGTTTCAATAATAGCGGTCATACAACAAAATCCGTTTTTCTGTAGCCTTGAATATAGAGCAGAGCAGTCAGATCACCATGATCAATACGCAGACGTGCCTGTGCGGCGACTGAAGGTTTGGCATGGAGTGCTACGCCGCTGCCTGCATGTTTAATCATTGGCAGATCATTGGCACCGTCACCCACTGCCATGGCTTGTTGTTCGGTAATGCCAAGCTTGGCGCAGATTTCATCAAGGCTGACCTTCTTGGCATCCGCACCGAGGATCGGTTCTGCAACAAGGCCGGTGAGATGTGTGCCGTCATCCAGCAGAATATTAGCGCGGTTTTCATCAAAACCGAGCATGGCTGCAATACGGGAGGTGAAGCTGGTAAAGCCGCCGGAAACCAGAGCCGTATAGGCACCGTTTTTCTTCATCGTTGCGATCAGCTCTTTACCGCCCGGTGTCAGAGTGATGCGGTTGGCAATTACCTGATCAATAATACTGACCGGCAGGCCTTTGAGAAGGGCAACACGCTCACGCAAGGCCGGTTCAAACGCGATCTCGCCGTTCATGGCGCGGGCAGTGATGCCGGCAATATGTTCACGCAGGCCGACTTCTTCTGCCAGCTCATCAATGCATTCCTGTTGGATCATGGTGGAATCCATGTCCGCGATCAGCAGCTTCTTGCGGCGGGTATCCTGTTCCTGAAGAACAATATCCACAGGCGCATCACCCAGAGCGGTTCTGATTTTAGCTGTGATTTCTGTGATATCTGTGCCGGTTTTCAGTGGCAGATCACAGGCAATACCATCTGCCAGCCAGTAAAGGGCTTGCGTATCAGCCGCCTCGCAGGCTTTATGCCCCAATTCAGGTGTCAGAACCGGATTGGCAGGATTGCAGATCAGTGTGACAACATGTGAGACTGTGTGTGAGGCAGGCTGGGACATAAAACCGGTTCCGCTTTGTGCGTTTGGAGAATGTGAGTGATAGAGCAGAGAGTTGGACAAAAGGCAATTCTGATCGCAGGCCCGACTGCCAGCGGTAAATCAGCATTGGCATTGCGGCTCGCGCGGGATTGCGGCGGCTATATCATAAATAGTGATTCCATGCAGGTTTATGATGTGCTGGATCAGCTGACAGCACGTCCGCAATCCGATGATCTGCAAATTGTTCCGCATTATCTTTACGGCCATGTTTCGCCATTGCAACTTTATTCCACCGGCCGCTGGCTGGAGGAAGTAGAGGCACTGCTGGCCAGACCAGAACTGCAGGGGCGCACACCGGTCTTTACCGGCGGTACGGGACTGTATTTTAAAGCACTGCTCGGCGGCTTGTCTGATATGCCGCAGGTGAAGGACGAAGTGCGGGATTACTGGCGCAACCGTATGGGGCAAGAAGGTGCGCCGCGCCTGCATGAAGAGTTGCAAAAGCGCGATCCGGCTATGGCGGAGCGGCTGAAGGCCGGTGACAGCCAGCGTATTGTCCGTGCGCTGGAGGTTGTTGACAGTACCGGACGCTCGCTGATCGACTGGCAGAACAGTAAAGGCAGGGCTCTGATTGATCCTGAGAGCGCAGAGAAGCTGGTGTTGATGCCGGACAGGGCATGGTTGCGCCAGCGTATTGCGCAGCGCTTTGATCTGATGATGCAGGGCGAAGCCGCACAGGAAGTGCAGGCGCTGCTCGCTTTGCAGCCGGATGCGGCTCTGCCGGTGATGAAAGCCATCGGCGTGCGCGAGATCGAAAGCTGGCTCAATGGTGAGATGACACGCGAGCAGGCAACGGAACTGGCAGTGATCGCCACGCGCCAATATGCCAAACGGCAGATGACATGGTTCCGTAATCAGTTTGGTGAGGACTGGCGGCGACTGGAACGGGCAGAAGATTACTTCGTCTGATCATTGCCGGCCGTTAACGCAGGTGAAACACTTAAGTTTTAATCTCGGTCAGAAATCTGTTGTTTTCGTACAGCGGGTCTGCGGGGGATGATGCGTTTTTTCAGAGCAGAACTGTTTTTCATCATTATGCTCGTGCTGTTGTGCAGCGCGGGGCTGATGCTGTTTATGCAGTACCGTCTGATCAATAGTCTTGAGATGCAGAATGCAGCCGTTGCA
>JAIRVW010000136.1 GCA_031253705.1 Brucellaceae bacterium | reverse complement strand
ACAAAACCGCTGCGCACTTTTGCTGGAAATGCTTGCCGCGTATTAAGCAACGCGGATGAAGTCTACGTGCAGAGGTGTGTCTTTAACACGGTCCATCTGGTAGTCTTTAGGCTGAACTTTGATGGTCTGGCCGTCAACTTCAATGTTGAATACGGTAGACTTGAAGCCGCCGCCATAAATCAGATAATAAACTGTTTTATAGTCGATAGCGACTGAAATGGCAGGCTGCTTGTCACCATAGATGACTGCTGGAATCTGACCGTTGTCGCGAAGTGCACGGGAGGACCCCTTACCAGCCCGTTCGCGTTTTACGGCCTTGAGAGTTTTAACTTCGCTCATGGCTTTGTCCTTATCAAGTAATTTGGAGTGTTTCGCAAAATCAGGTGAAATTCCGAAACATGATATGTCCGCAAGACACGCAGCAAAAACAGCGATGATACGGATATATCATTCCGCGTTGCCTCCAAGGGTGTCTACGCGGATGGGGTCTCATAAGCGATAAAGGCGGGGAGTGCAAGTTTTTGTGTTCTGAACCTGTGTTTTTCATCACGAAACCGGCCGGATTGTGCATTCAGACCACGCAAAGGTGAATGCCTGTGCTTCGTGACTTGGTGTTATGATACATAGCTGATAGATAAGTGCCATATCCCGAATCTTATTTTGCCCGCACCCGTTGATAAGGGGGCTTTTTCGCGTTCATTTCAGGAGGTCATATGAAGGTCGGCATCGACATGGGAGCCACAACGAACGGCACCGCGGCTATGCTCGATCTCGAAGAGCTTCTGGCCACGCGTCTGCTGGTTCAGGGAAATTCCGGCTCCGGCAAATCCTATCTGTTGCGCCGCCTGCTGGAGCAGAGCGCACCGTGGGTGCAGCAATGTATCATTGACCCTGAAGGCGATTTTGTCACGCTGGCCGATGTTTACGGCCATGTGGTGGTTGATGCTGCGCGCACCGAGGCTGAACTGACCCGTATTGCCGCGCGTATCCGCCAGCACCGTGTGTCGGTGGTGGTTAATCTCGAAGGGCTGGATATTGACCAGCAGATGAAGGCCGCTGCCGCATTTCTCAATGGTATGTTCGATGCCGACCGCGATTACTGGTATCCGATGCTGGTGGTTGTCGATGAGGCGCAGCTCTTTGCACCGGCTGTCGGCGGTGAAGTCTCCGACGAAGCGCGTAAGATTTCGCTGAGCGCCATGACCAACCTGATGTGCCGTGGCCGTAAGCGCGGACTGGCCGGTGTGATTGCCACGCAGCGTCTGGCAAAGCTTGCCAAAAACGTAGCGGCTGAAGCCTCCAACTTCCTGATGGGGCGTACCTTCCTTGATATTGATATGGCGCGTGCCGCTGATTTGTTGGGGATGGATCGCCGTCAGGCCGAGCAGTTCCGTGATCTGCAGCGCGGTCATTTTGTGGCGCTGGGGCCTGCTTTGTCGCGCCGTCCGCTGCCGGTGAAAATCGGTAAGGTGGAAACCTCTGCCCGTTCATCCAGCCCGAAACTGATGCCGTTGCCGGATTCTCCGGTTGATGCGGCTGATCTGATTTTTACACCAAGTGCGGAAGAGGCGAAGATGATTGTGCGTCGTCCGCCGCCACCGCCACCGCCGCCGCGCCCGATTGCTGAAATTCTGGAACAGGTTGTGAAAGCCAAGCCGGAAGCTGAAGTGCCGGATGAGCCGCTGTTTCCTGGCCTGGTGGAAGCCGAGCGCGAGGAGCTGCTGGATAAGGTGATGACCGAGATCATCGAAGATCCGGAAGCAGCCTATCGTTCTGTGGCTGTGCTCTATCAGGATTTTCTGGTGCGCTGCCGTATTCATCGTGTGCCGGGGGAACCGCTGGCGCTGCCGGCATTCCGCCGCCGTCTTGCTGTGGCGCAGGCCAGTGGCGGGGATGAGCTGATTGATGACGAGAAATGGCAGACGGCGCTGCAACTGTCAGAAAGCCTGACAGATGATGTGCAGGGTGTGTTCCTGATCGTGGCGCAGGCTGCGGTTAAAGGTGCGCCATGTCCGTCTGATGCAACATTGGCGCGTGCCTATGGCAGCCACTCCACAAGCCGCGCCCGTCGTCTGCTGACTTATTTTGAAGAGCGCGGCTTACTGGTTGTGCGCAATGACTTTAAAGGCATGCGCGTTGTTGCTTTTCCCGATATGGGCTGTGAAACTGCAGCCGGTGATCCGAACGGGCCGGATGAAAGCGCAGACAGCGCCGAGGCTGCGGAATAATCAGGCTTTTATTTTCGCCATATCTGCATCATCAAGGGCTGCTGCCCGTTGCAGGGCAGGGCGTTCTTTCAGTCTTTCACTATAGGCGATAAAGCTCGGGCGCTTCTCAATCGTATTAAAAGCCAGCCCGAAATTTATCTGCGCTCCGACATAGACATCGGCTGCGGTGAAGCGCTCACCGGTAATATAGGGCGTTGCCGATAATGCCTGATCCAGTACATCCATCACTGTTTCATAGGAGCCGTAACCGACAAGGCGGCTTTGCTCTTCTGTCGGATTAAATCCGCAGGCATGATTGCTGATAGCCGCTTCCACAGGGCCTGCGCCGAAAAACAGCCAGCGATAATAGCCGGCTTTTTCATCAGGCTGCGGTGCGAGACCTGATTGCGGAAATACATCAGCCAGATAGGCGCAAATGGCTGCCGCTTCGGTAATGATGTGATTATTATGCTGCAATGCCGGTACTTTGCCCATCGGATTGATCGACCGGTATTCCGTGCCTTTCATAACCTGTCCCATAGGGATGATCTGTGTTGTGTAGGGAGCGCCGGTTTCTTCCAGCATCCAGCGGGCGATACGGCCGCGCGACATCGGATTTGTATAGAGAATAAGATCTGTCATCCGGACTTCCTTTTTTGTTTCGGATGCAGAATGCACTCTCTTTTTGAAGAAGAAAACAAAAAAGCCGGATCGAAATCCGGCTTTTTCAAAACTTCTGTTTATCCGTTCGTATCAATCGAACAGGCTGGATACGGATTCTTCTGCCGCAGTACGGGCAATCGCTTCACCGATCAGGCCGGAGATCGACAGAACACGGATATTATGTGCCTGATCAATTGCAGCGGTCGGCTGAATGGAATCGGTGATCACCAGTTCTTTCAGCTTGGAATTGGTGATACGGGCAATCGCGCCGCCGGAGAGAACACCATGGGTGATATAGGCGGTAACGCTGGTTGCGCCTTTGGCCAGCAGGGCTTCAGCCGCGTTGCA
>JAIRVW010000294.1 GCA_031253705.1 Brucellaceae bacterium | reverse complement strand
GCAAGCGGCTGAACACACTGATATCAAGCAGTTGCGCAAACAGAAACGCACTTCCTGAGGCCACAGCAAGGCGCGGGCTGGCAAGCCAGATCGACATGATCACACCCAGCGCGAAACCGGCATAAACCACCTGACGGGCACGTTGCGGGCCAAAACGGCGGTTGGTCAGATCATTGACCAGAAAGGCAAACGGATAGGTAAAGGCGCCATAAGTGAGAATTTCCTGCAAACCCAGATAATGGACGGGATATTGCACGAGAATATTGGATGCGGCGACAGCCGCACACATGGCAAGAACGGGAAAAATCAACGCTTTTAAAGCGGAATTATGCTGTAACGGCATTTTTTTATCCTGGGTAATGGAACCAGCAAAAAGGCCGGATAAACCGGCCTTTAGCAAACTAAATCTGATCGCAGCCGGAATTAAGCAGCAGCTTCTGCCAGTTTCTTGGCAACCTGACGCTTCAGCAGACGTGCGCGCTGTGACAGTTCATTGTCGGAAGCTTTCGCAAGGAATGCATCCAGACCACCGCGATGTTCAACAGTGCGCAGCGCATGCGCAGTAACGCGCAGACGGTAGCTCTGGCCCATTGCATCGGACATCAGGGTTACATTGCAAAGATTTGGCAAATAACGGCGACGCGACTTGTTGTTCGCATGGCTTACATTGTTGCCGTAGAGGACCGCTTTACCGGTCAGTTCACAAGCGCGGGACATTGGTCTCACCTTCAAAATTCTGTTTCAGGCCCCGGCACAAATATCCGATACCGTCTTCGCTACTATCATAATCAATCACGGATTGATATGTCGCGGCGCGCAATATCGGACAGCGGCCCATTGGGAAAGTCGGGTTTCTATAGTGAAAGCAGCCTCTCCCGTCAAGCCGTTTCAGCCGATTACGGGTTCAATTACAGGCAATGACAAGGAATTGACTGTCTTTGGCCGTATTTTACCGCTTTTATCAGACAAATAGCGGGCACAAAAGCGCTCAGTTCTGCAATTGACAGCGAAAAACAGCGCTATCCTGCTCAGGTGAGTCTCGGGGAGATCGGAATGCATATGACTATCAAAACTGCAAAATCCAAAGTGCAAACAAGCCGGAATTTACTCTCCTGTGCCGCCCTGCTCACCGCATTTTCACTCATGCCAGCCACTGCAAACGCTGCCGATTCCGGTTACCGGACGGAATACGGCATTTATATTTTCGGCCTTACAATTGCGCGCTCTGAGATCAACACCAGAATCACAGATACGGCATATGCACTCGACGGCCAGTTTCACAGTTCCGGCCTTGCACGTATTTTTGACAGTACCAAAGGCTCCATCGCTATTAACGGCACCATGAGAAAGCAAGGTGCCACAGCAGGCGTGCAGCCGGTATCTTATCTCACCACCTATCGCAGCGGCAAAAAGCACAAGCGCACATCCATTAGTTTCAAAAACGGCTCTGTAACCGGCTATGATAATCAGCCGCCAATCAACAAGGTTGAACCTTGGGCAGAGCTCGGCGCCAATGATCTGAAAGCGGTTTTTGATCCGATCAGTGCGATGATGGTGACGAGCCCCTCAGCTGCCGCAGTCTGTAACCGCACATTGCAAATCTTTGACGGGCAGACACGCGCGCAAATCCGGTTAAGTCCTGCCGGTACAGAAAAAATCTCGGTAAAGGGTTTTAACGGCACTGCAATCACCTGCAATGCCCGGTTTGTCCCCGTCTCCGGCTATGAAAAAGACAAGAAATCCGTGCGCTATCTGGCCGACAAAAGCAAAATCACCATCAGCTTTGCCTCACTGAATACCGATCAACAAGGCGCAGGGATTTATGCGCCTGTGGCCGCCAGTGTCGGCACACAGATCGGTACGGTCACAGTCCGCGCAACACGTTTTGAACTGCTGAAATAATTACTCACCCAGCAGCTTATGGATACGCTCAAGATATTGTTTGCCAAAAGTGACATGCGCAGGATTGATGCCTTTTAATTCATCAACAATCTGCTCTTCATCTTCGGCTTCAACAGCGCTCACACTGCTGACCAGCGCGAAATAGCCGTAAATATAATCCTGCGCTGTCAGACCGTGTTTTTCGAGCACGGCCATCACCTTCGGCTGTTTTTCGATACGTGCTGCGAGCGCCTTCGGCGAATGATCGCCGGTACCGCCTTCATCATCACTGCCACCGGACATATCAATCGTGTTGAGCTCGGTCTGTGCGGCTTCCATCTTGCTCAGAAATTTTTCATCGAGCGGATAATTATTCACTTCCGCCGGTACTTCCGGTTTGGCAACTTCCGAAAAACTCTGCGCAAATGCCGGATTTGCCGTCAAAGGCAGACCGGCAAGAAAACCCGCGGCAAGAAAAGAACCGGCGATAAATGTAAGAGCCGGACGGCGGAACAGACGAACCATACTATACCTTTGCCTCAAACGGCTTTTGTCAAAAATGATCTTTGCGTTTACGCAGTTCCGCAAAAACCTGCAACTCGCTTGCAGCTTCCATCCCAAGTCGTTTGCGTACAGCACTGTCATGTACACGCAGAAACGGATTGGTTGCCATTTCCAGACCGATACTGGTCGGCAGCGTCGGCAGGCCTTCCGCACGCAGCCGTTCAATCTCGCGGCCACGTTCTTTCAGTGCCGGATTTGTACTGTCAACATCGAGTGCGAAACGCAGATTATTCAGCGTATATTCGTGTCCGCAATAAACCTTTGTATCGACCGGCAGCAAAGCCAGTTTTTGCAATGATGCAAACATATCAGCCGGTGTGCCCTCAAACAGACGGCCACAACCCAGCGCAAATAATGTGTCACCGGTGAACACCACTTTTGCCTGCGGCAAGTAATAGCTCACCTCTCCGGCCGTATGACCGGGCGTCGCAATCACCTGCACTTCAAATGTACCGAACTCAAACTTGTCACCATCTTTAACGCCGCGCACAGCACCCGGAATTTTCTCTGCGGCAGGCCCTGTGATCTGCGCACCATAGATGCGTTTCAATGCTTCATTGGCTTCCACATGATCGTGGTGATGATGGGTCGTAAAAATATAATCCAGCTTCCAGCCGCGACGCGCCAGAGCCGAGCGGATTGCCAGCTCTTCCGGCGCATCAATTGATGCTGTCAGCCCCGTTTCCGGATCATGAATCAGAACCCCGAAATTATCTTCACGACAATAGAACTGTTCAATTTCAAGACGAGCCATCATCCCGCTCCCGATTATTTTTTATCCGCAGATGCTGCGCTGTCTTCTGTGCCCCATGGCACCAGTGAATGTTTTTTAATCAGCGGCAGCTGGAACATTGTAAAAGCAATCGTCAGCGGCATCACGCCCCACACTTTGAAAGTGACCCATGCATCGGTCGAAAAATTCCGCCACACCACTTCATTAATCACGGCCAGCACAAAGAAAAACAAACCCCAGCGTAATGTCAGCTTACGCCAGCCTTCCGCATCCAGCTTGAAAGCCTGATCGAAAACATAGCCGAGCAGCGCTTTACCGAAAAGCAGACCGCCGAGCAGAATTGCACCGAACAGGCTGTTAACGATGGTTGGTTTCATTTTTATGAAAGTATCATTGTGCAGCCACAGGGTCAGCGCACCGAAAACCAGCACCACAATACCCGACACCAGCGGCATGATCGGCAGACTGCGTGTCATGATCCATGACACAACCAGCGCAATCACAGTCGCGGCCATAAACAGCGCTGTAGCAATAAAAATCGGCTGACCGATCTGTGCCAGAACCGGAAAACGCTCCACCAGCCAGTCACCACGGGAATTGGCAAAAAAGAACACCAGCAAAGGCCCGAGTTCCAGCGCCAGCTTTAACAGCGGCGGCACTTCTTTACGCTGCGGGTCAGACGGATCGCGCTCAAAAATCTGATCGTTCATCGTGCTTCTCCCGCAATCGCTCCGGCAAAATCCTGCGCCGTAAACGGCTCAAGATCATCAATCTGCTCACCGACACCGACAAAATAGACCGGCAATTTATGTTTGGCGGCAATCGCCACCAGAATGCCGCCGCGCGCGGAACCATCGAGCTTGGTCATCACCAAGCCGTTCACACCGGCAATATTTTTGAAAATTTCAACCTGACTGAGCGCATTCTGACCGGTGGTCGCATCCAGTGTCTGCAAGACTGTATGCGGCGCTTCAGGATCATGTTTGCCGAGTACACGCACGATCTTCGCCAGTTCATCCATCAGCTCGGCTTTGTTCTGCAAACGACCGGCCGTATCAATAATCAGCACATCGCTGCCTGCATCTTTAGCCTGTTGCCATGCATCAAAGGCCAGCCCCGCCGCATCGGCACCAAGCTTGGATGAGACGACCGGTGAACCGGTACGCTCGCCCCATATATGAAGCTGCTCAATTGCTGCGGCGCGGAATGTATCACCCGCTGCCAGCATCACTTTCAGCCCGCCTGCGGTGAGTTTAGCCGCCAGCTTGCCGATTGTTGTGGTTTTACCGGTACCATTCACACCAACCACGAGAATAACATGCGGCTTATGGGACAGATCAAGCTCCAGAGGCTTTGCCACCGGCACCAGAACTTTTTCGATTTCAGAACGCATAATGCTGCGGACTTCATCCGTCGAAATATCTTTGCCATAACGGCCGGATGACAGACTGTCTGTAATGCGCATCGCGGTTTCCAGACCAAGATCAGCCTGAATCAGCACATCTTCCAGTTCCTGAAGCGTATCTTCATCCAGTTTGCGCTTGGTGAAAATACCGCCGATAGAATCACCAAGCTGCTGTGAAGAACGCGACAAACCACTGCGCAACCGCTCAAACCAAGACAGCTTCTTTTCCGGTTCGGCCTCAACAACAACCGGTTCCTGTTTTGCTTCAACCGACTTACTGACTGTCACTTTCACCGGCTTCGGCGCAGGTACAACATCCGTATCGGTAATTTCCGGCTCAGTTTCAGGAAGAACCGGTGTCAGCTCAATGGTTGCCGGGTCAGCGATCAGCGGCTGAGAAAGCAGTTCCTCAACTTTTTCCAGAACAGTCTCGTGAGGCGGCTCAACAGCTTCCGGTTTGTCTTCAGCAACCGGCTCAGCAGGCTCCGGCGTATCATAAACCGGTGTCAGTTCAATCGTCGCCGGATCCGCGATGACCGGCTGGGAAAGCAGTTCTTCGATCTTTTCCAGCACAGTTTCATGATGCGGTTCAACAGGCGCATGTTCTGCTGCAACCGGTGCGCCTTCTTCCGCTAAAGGCGACAGGACTTCCTCTGACGGAGCGGAAGAAGCCTCTTCCTTTTTGCCGAAAGAAAAAATCTTTTTTATAAAACCCATAGCCATGAATACAGCGCTTCTTATTTTCGAATGATAATCAGATATTTTGCGGAACAGCCAGCAGCTTGTCCCCATCATGACCGGAGATTACGCGGCTGACAATCTGTCCTGCCGTCAGATCCTGTGTATCCAGCCCTGTCAGCGTAAAGCCTTCAGTCCGGCCTAAGCCATCACGTTCTACCAGAATATTCTGCACGGTGCCTTTGAGGCTTTCCAGATGCAAGCGGTAAGCCGCATCTCCGGCAACGCGCAAACGGGCAGCACGCTCCTTAATCACCTCACGACGCAATTGCGGCATGCGTGCGGCAGGCGTACCTTCGCGCGGACTGTAAGGGAAAACATGCAAATGGCTGAGGCCGCATTCTTCGACAATACGGATAGAATTCAGGAACATCTCTTCCGTCTCGGTCGGGAAACCGGCGATAATATCCGCGCCAAACACCGCATCCGGACGTAATTTGCGCACATCCTCGCAGAACCGGATGGAATCATCGCGCAAATGACGACGCTTCATCCGCTTGAGGATCATATTATCCCCCGACTGCAGCGAGAGATGCAGATGCGGCATCAGACGTTTTTCATTAGCCAGCGCTTCCATCAGGTCTTCATCCGCTTCAATCGAATCGATGGAAGACAGACGCAGACGCTGTAAATCCGGCACCTGTGCCAAAACGGTTTTCACCAGTTTTCCAAGGCGCAAATTTCCCGGCAAATCAGGCCCGTAGGAGGTCATATCAACGCCGGTCAGCACCACTTCCGCATAGCCGTTACCGACCAGCCTCTTGACCTGTTCAACCACACCGCCCATCGGGACAGAGCGGGAATTACCACGGCCATAGGGAATAATGCAGAAAGTACAGCGATGATCGCAGCCGTTCTGCACCTGCACAAAAGCACGCGCACGGCCTTCAATGGCATCCACCATATGGCTGGCAGTTTCACGCACTTCCATAATGTCGTTGACGCGCACCTTCTCGAACTGGTTCACACCAAAGTCCGGCAACATGCGGTAGGAATTGGCTTTCAGCTTTTCTTCATTGCCGAGAACGAGATCAACTTCGTCCATCGCCGCAAAATCATCTGCACCGGTCTGCGCCGCACAACCGGTGACGATAATACGGGCTTCAGGATTATCGCGGCGCGCTTTACGGATCGCTTGTCGTGCCTGACGCACAGCTTCCGCCGTGACTGCACAAGTGTTGAAGATAATCGCGCCGTTTTCCAATGTGCCGAGACCGGCCTCATCAGCTTCGCGCTTCATCACTTCGGATTCATAGGTATTCAGCCGGCAGCCGAATGTTACAACCTCAACCGCCATAATCAGGCACCTTCCGCTGTTGCGTCTTTTGTCCAAAGACCTGTTGCCGGATCAAACTGTCCCGAAAACTCCCATTCAGCCGGTCCTGTCATTAAAACATGATCATCATCTCGCCAGTCGATCTGCAATGGCCCGCCCGGCACAATGACTTTGACATTACGCCCTGTACGGCGTGTGCGTGCAGCCGATACACCCGCAGCGCAGGCTGCCGAACCGCAAGCCTTCGTCAATCCAACGCCGCGCTCCCAGGTGCGAATGGTCAGCTCATCTTTGCCGGTGACCTGCGCGATAGAAATATTTGCCTTTTCCGGAAAGACCGGATGATTTTCCAGTAATGGCCCGAACTTATCCAGTTCATAAGACCAGACATCCTGATCGACCCAGAAAATCGCATGGGGATTGCCCATCGAGGCCACAGAGGGCGAATGCAGCACCGGCGCATCAATCGGCCCGATCTGCAATTCGATCATCCGCGTATCACGAAATTCTTCCGCCAACGGAATGGCCTGCCATTCGAAATGCGGCTTGCCCATATCCACACGGATCTGACCATCCGGCAGTTCCTCAGCCAGCAACAGCCCCGCCAAAGTCTCAAAGGTAAAGCGTGACTTTCCGGTTTCCGCCGCCAGCGCCTGTACCACACAGCGTGTGCCGTTGCCGCAAGCCTGCGCTTCACTGCCGTCGCAATTGATAATACGGATATAATAATCTGTACCTGCGGTTTTCGGATCATGAATCGCCATGATCTGATCAAAACCGGTCGCGGCATCAGCATTCAGCGCGCGTGCAGCCTCAGGCGTGATCCGGTCATTCCGGCCGCGCATATCCGCCACAATAATTTTATTGCCAAGGCCGTTCATTTTGGCAAAAGCAGCATGGACTGACATAGCTACAGACATAGTTTCACAGTTTTAAGATATATTCCGGATACGGCATAGCAGCAGCCTTAATGCGGAACATCGACAAAATTCAGTTCAGATACAGACGGAAGGCTGTGAAGCGCTTTTCAGAACGTACCGGAAATGTGCAATTCTACGCCTATATGGCGGAACTTGCCTCAAATTGCCAGTATATGTGCCAATGATTCGAAAAGCTGTGATGCGTTTTTGTCCGAAAACCGTCACCAAAATCAGATCATGCCTTGGCCGCACGGTAAAATATGTTTATTCTTTAAAACATAATCTGCGCAAATTATGCTGTCAGACCTGTTTTATATGCCGGTAAACACATATTGCTGAGACATAAAATGTAACAGCGAACGGAAATTTGCGCGATCCTGCCTGTTTCCCTTTTGCACAATGATTCCTTTTGAATGCAAAATGGTCTAAACTGCGCCGGATTGTGCTTCAATATTGACCTGAATACGGAACTGTTTCAATGATTCCGCTTCGGAAAAGACATCATCAAGGAGATGGGTATGGGAGTTTCTAAGATTGGCCTGCTCGGACTTGCAGCTGCCACCATTCTCGCAGGCTGCCAGAGTTCGCGCTTTGACAATATGGCCAGCAACACTCCCCCGCAGCAGGCACAGCGCCCTGCCCCTCTGCGCCCTGCGCCGACAACTTCGGTTCAGTCCGGCTCGCTGAATGATGTAAATGCATCGCAGTTTCCGGCCAATCCGAATGATATGAATTCGCAGCCGCAGGGCAATACACAGGTTGCCAGCCTGCCGCCTGCATCATCCGTAGACCTGACACCGGGCAAAGTTGCCGGTGTATGGAACGCATCGCTTGCCGGTCAGAGCTGTAAAGTTGCCACCCCGCAGACCAAATTCGGTCAGGGCTACCGCGCAGGTCCTCTGCGTTGCCCGGGCGAACTGGCCAATCTGTCCTCATGGGCGGTCAACGGCAAGCAGCTGATGCTCTATGATGCAAATGGCGGCACTGTCGCTTCGCTCTATTCATCCGCTGACGGTCGCTTTGACGGTCAGACCTCAGGCGGTCAGCCGATCAGCCTGTCCCGATAATTTTACTGATCTTTGCTGTTTTTGAAAAGCTGCGGACACAATCTGCAGCTTTTCAGCTATCAGACAAGTCTCAGAAATGATGCAGGGTTGAGATGTCGTTCAACGAAACGCTGAAAGCCTATCCGTCCGTATCTGAACGCTATGACTCTCTGGCTGCCGCCGGAGACATTGAAGCAGATCCGCAGCAGATAATTCTGGCCAAACGCTTTGATGCGCTGATTGAAGCGATCTGCAGCAAGCGCCTGTCCCGCAAATCCAGCGCTCTGGGCTGGCTGTTCGGCAAGTCCAAACAGGTGGCAGAACCCGTCAAAGGTCTGTATATCCACGGCGAAGTCGGCCGCGGCAAAACCATGCTGATGGACATGTTCTTTGAATTGCTGCCGGTGGAACGCAAACGCCGTGCGCATTTCAATGATTTTATGGCGGATGTGCATGAGCGCATTCACGCCCATCGTCAGGCTTTCAAAAAAGGCGAAACCAAGCAGGAAGACCCGATCCCGCCGGTTGCTGAAGCGCTGGAAAAACAGGCATGGGTTCTGTGTTTTGATGAATTTACCGTCACGGATATTGCCGATGCGATGATCTTGTCGCGTCTGTTCTCGGCGCTGTTCGAGCTTGGCGTGGTACTGGTTGCCACATCCAATGTGGCACCGGATAATCTCTATCCGAACGGCCTTAACCGTCAGCTGTTTCTGCCTTTTGTCAGCATTCTCAAAACCCGTGTGGATGTTATCAATCTCGATTCCCGCACCGATTACCGCCTTGAAAAGCTTGATCGCCAGCCGGTCTATCTCACGCCCCTCGGGTCTGAGACTGATGCGAAAATGGACAAGGCCTGGCATGCTCTGACCGAAGGCGGTCGTGAAACAGCAGAGGTCATCAAGGTCAAAGGCCGCAGCATTCAGCTCAATCGCACTGTCGGCAAAGCTGTACGTGTGACTTTTGATGAATTATGTTCCAAGCCGCTGGCAGCCGCTGATTATCTGGCGATTATGGCGCGTTTCCGCACCATGTTTATTGATCATGTGCCGGAGCTTAATCTGGCAAGACGCAATGAAGCCAAGCGCTTCATCCTGCTGATTGATACACTTTACGATCAGCGCGCCCGCGTTGTGATTTCCGCTGCCGCAACGCCGGACAAGATTTATGTTGCCTCAAGCGGAACGGAAGCCTTTGAATTTGACCGCACAGCCTCCCGTCTTTTTGAGATGCAGAGTGCGGAATATCTGGAAGCATTTGAAGAAAATGAATCAGGTGCAGTCCGGATCACAGCATGATCTGCCTGCAAAACAGGCCGGATTTTCGGGTCGTCACGATTTTGTGACGATCATAATCTAATTTATGCCAGTAAGGGGAATCATAAGCGCCCCTGAGATACAGCAAATCAGCATAGCGTAATCAAGCTTACCGCAAGCCATTCTGAATACACATAAATCTGTCTCTGACAGCAACAAATCCGGATCAAATTCCCCTCCCTGATTTCATGATACGAAACGGGGTAAAATTTCGGCTTTTGTCAAAAATGACTTACGTTTACGTAAGAACATATTTAGCTAAACGATTGAAATCTTTAAATACAAAATTATTAGTTGAGTTATTTTGAAAACGGGCATATCGACCATACAGCGTAATGGCCTCTGCGGGCATAACTGAACGAAAAGCTCAAGCAGAGGTTAAGCTGTTTTAGTTAGATTTTAGATCAGGGAAGTAACCAGCATGGCTCGCAATAAAATTGCCCTTATCGGTTCAGGCATGATCGGCGGAACGCTCGCCCATATGGCCGGCCTCAAAGAGCTCGGTGACATTGTGTTGTTCGATATCGCCGAAGGTACTCCGCAAGGCAAAGGCCTCGATATCGCTGAATCCTCACCGGTTGACGGTTTCGACGCAAAGTTCACCGGCGCTAATGACTATGCTGCCATCGAAGGCGCAGACGTTGTTATCGTAACCGCCGGTGTACCACGCAAGCCAGGCATGAGCCGTGATGACCTGCTGGGCATCAACCTGAAAGTCATGGAACAGGTAGGCGCAGGCATTGCCAAATACGCACCTGATGCTTTCGTGATCTGCATCACCAATCCGCTCGATGCGATGGTATGGGCTCTGCAGAAATTCTCCGGTCTGCCAGCAAAC
>JAIRVW010000288.1 GCA_031253705.1 Brucellaceae bacterium | reverse complement strand
CTGATCGCGCTTGGAGCGCGTAAAAGCTTCGGTGTTCCGGGAGAAAGTTATCTGGCAGTGCTGGATGCACTTCACGACACGAAGGGCAAGCTGGACTATATCCTGTGCCGTAATGAAGGCGGCGCTGCATTTATGGCTGCAGCCTATGGCAAGCTGACCAGCACCCCCGGCATTTGCTTTGTCACCCGTGGCCCCGGTGCCACCAACGCCTCAATTGGCGTGCATACGGCCATGCAGGACAGCGCGCCGATGCTGCTGTTTATCGGTCAGGTCGGTACCGATATGACCGGCCGTGAAGCTTTTCAGGAAATCGACTACCGCGCCATGTTCGGCACAGTTGCCAAATGGGCGGTGCAGATCGATCAGGTCGAGCGCATTCCGGAAATTCTGGCACGCGCATGGACGGTTGCCACAACCGGTCGTCCCGGACCTGTGGTGATTGCGCTGCCGGAAGATATGCTGACCAGCCTGACAGACAAATCACCTCTGACTGCTGCTGCCAACATCGCCTCCCCTGCCCCGCAGGCAGACACAATGGCGACCGCGCAAAACATGCTGAAAGCCGCTAAAAAGCCTGTCATTCTGATGGGCGGCACCAACTGGACTGAAGTCGGTCGTGCGGCATTACAAAATTTCGCCGAACAATCCGATATTCCGGTGGTTGCTGCCTTCCGCTATCAGGATCAGTTCGACAATTTCTCATCAGCCTTTACCGGTGAAGCCGGTGTCGGCATGCTGCCCCATGTCAAAGCGCTGATCCGTGACGCCGATCTTATTCTCGCGATCAATGTCCGCTTTGGTGAGATGACCACTGACGGCTATACATTGCTCAATGTACCGGTGCCGCAGCAGAAGCTGATCCATGTGCATCCGTCCGATGCGGAAATCGGCAAAATCTATGTGCCGGATTTGGGCATTCACGCCTGTCCGAACAGTTTTGCCCAGAACCTGCAACCGGTCAGCGGTGCATGGGCAGACTGGCGCAAGGCCGCCCGCGATGCCTATCTTGGCAGTTTTGATGCCCCTGCGCAGCCGTCGCCGGTGGATATGGTTGCAGTCATGACCTACCTGCGCGACCGAATGCCGGAAGACGTGATCCTGACCAATGGCGCAGGCAATTTCACTGTCTGGCCAAATAAGTTTGCGAAATTCGGCGCAAAGGCACGCCTGCTCGCCCCGCAATCCGGTGCCATGGGCTATGGTGTTCCGGCAGCGATTGCCGCCAAAGTTGCCGAGCCTGAGCGCATGGTGATCTGCTTTGCCGGTGACGGCGATTTCCAGATGAATTGTCAGGAACTCGGCTCCGCTATGCAGGCCGGTGCACAGCCGATCATCCTTATTCTCAATAACGGGATTTACGGCACCATTCGCGCCCATCAGGAAAAGAACTATCCGGCACGCGTCTCCGGTACCACGATGGAAAATCCGGACTTTGTGACACTGGCAAAATCCTATCGTTTCCATGCGGAGCGGGTGGAAACCACAGCAGATTTTGCAGCCGCTTTTGAACGTGCTGCGGCGTCAAAAACCGGCGCGGTGCTGGAACTGAATATTTCACCGGAAGCCCTCACACCCCGCCAGACATTAAGCCAGATGCGCGCCGCCGCATTGGCAGCGAAGGAAACGGCATGACATCCCGACACGACATCCGGCTCGGTGCAGATATCGGCGGCACATTCACCGATATCGCACTGGATATGCGCGGTACGCTCTATTCCACCAAAGTTCTGACCAATTATACTGCGCCGGAACAGGCTATTCTCGACGGTATCCGCATTGTCACGGAACAAGCAGGCATCAGCCCTGCCGCGCTTGATATTGTTATTCACGGCACCACACTGGCCACCAATGCGCTGATCGAGCGCCGCGGCGCCAAGACAGCTTTCATCACCACCGAAGGCTATCGTGATGTGATCGAAATGCGTAGTGAAAACCGTTTCGAGCAATATGACCTCAATCTGAAACTCCCTTCCCCTCTGGTTGCGCGTGAGCACCGCTTTACGGTCAAAGGCCGCATGAATGCGCAGGGTCAGGAATTGCAGCCGCTGGATGAGGCAAAGCTGGAAGAAATCGCCGATGCGATTTCAGAAGGCGGTTTCGGCGCAGTCGCCATCGGCTTTATCCATTCCTATATGAATCCGGAGCATGAGCGCCGCGCCCGTGCGATTTTGCAGCGCAAGCTTTCCGTGCCGATTTCCATTTCGGCGGAAGTCTCGCCGCAAATGCGTGAATTCGAGCGCTTCAACACTGTTTGCGCTAATGCCTATGTGCGTCCGCAAATGGCCGATTATCTGGCGCGTTTGCAGGTACGACTCAAAGAAATGGGTGCTACCTGCCCAGTTTTCATGATCCATTCCGGCGGCAGCCTGATTTCCGTTGATACAGCGTCTGAGTTTCCGGTGCGTCTGGTGGAATCCGGCCCTGCGGGCGGTGCGATTTTCGCGGCTGATATTGCCCGTCGTTTCGGCATTGAGAATGTTGTTTCCTACGATATGGGCGGCACCACAGCCAAGATCTGTCTGATCGAAAATTTCGTTCCGAAAACCGCGCGTACTTTTGAAGTCGCCCGCACCTATCGTTTCTGCAAGGGTTCCGGCATGCCGATCTCCATTCCGGTGATCGAGATGATCGAAATCGGCGCAGGCGGCGGTTCCATTGCATGGGTGGACTCGATGGGACGCATCCAGACCGGCCCTGAAAGTGCTGCCTCTGAGCCCGGTCCTGCCTGTTATCAGCGTGGTGGTACCCGTCCTGCGATTACCGATGCCGATTTGATGCTCGGTAAACTTGATGCTGATAATTTCGCCGGCGGCGCGATTAAACTCTCGGTGCAAAATGCCGAAACGGCCATCGACAAAGATGTCGGCTCCAAGCTCAATCTGAAACCGCTCTCCGCTGCTTTCGGCATTTGCGAAGTGGTTGATGAAAATATGGCCAATGCCGCCCGCGTTCATGCGGTGGAAAACGGCAAAAATATCTCCGATAATATAATGATCGCCTTTGGCGGTGCTGCACCATTGCATGCCGCCCGCCTGTGCGAAAAGCTCGGCGTTGAGCAATGTCTCATCCCGCAGGGTGCCGGTGTTGGCTCCGCTATCGGCTTCCTTAAAGCACCTTTCGGCTATGAAGCTCTGGTTTCGCATCTGGCCAAATTGTCCGGCATTAATCTCGACGCGGTCAATGCCACACTTGCAGACCTTAGCACCGCAGCAGAAAGCTTTGTGCGCAGCGGCACCGATGCGCCGCTGGAACGTGAAGTCACCGCTTTCATGCGCTATGCCGGTCAGGGCTGGGAAATTCCGGTTACCGCACCGCAGCCGCCGTTTAATGATCAGGCACTGGCGACAATCCGCGAACGCTTCCTTGAGAATTACGCACGCTTCTTTGGCCGTCCGATTGAAGGCGCGGAAATTGAAATCGTCACATGGTCGGTAAAAGTTGAAGTCAAACAAAACGTCACGCAAAGCGGCACTGTCAGCTATGGCGAACGTGTCATCGCCCCTGCTCTGCAGCGCGATGTGTTTGATCCGAGCAACGGCGCGATGCTGCCGACCGGTATTTTTGACCGTGGTACTTTGCGGACCGGCGACCGTGTAGCGGGGCCCGCGATCATTACCGAGCGCGAAACCTCCACCATTGTGACCGCACCATTTGATGCGGTTATCCAGCATGACGGCACAATTCTGCTGGTGAAAAAAGGAAAATCCGCATGAGTGAACTGGATGAAATCCGCATGCAGGTCATGTGGAACCGCCTGATTTCCGTGGTGGAAGAACAAGCTTTGACCTTGCTGCGCACGGCCTTCTCCACTTCGGTGCGTGAAGCTGGCGATCTCTCCGCCGGTGTCTTTGATCCGCAAGGGCAGATGCTGGCACAGGCTGTGACCGGCACACCGGGTCATGTAAATACTATGGCCGAAGCGGTGCTGGAATTTATCAATGAAATTCCGCGCGATGAGATGTTCGAGGGTGACACCTATGTCACCAATGATCCGTGGAAAGGCACCGGCCATCTCCATGATATCACGATGGTTTCACCATCCTTCCTCAATGGAGAACTGGTCGCGTTCTTCGCCTGTACCGCCCATGTGGTCGATGTCGGCGGTCGCGGTTTCGGAGCAGACGGTAAGTCCGTCTATGAAGAAGGCATTCAGATTCCGATCATGAAATTTGCCGAACGCGGCGCGGTCAATAAAGACCTGATCCGCATTCTGCGTGCCAATGTGCGCGAGCCTAATCAGGTGATCGGCGATTT
>JAIRVW010000274.1 GCA_031253705.1 Brucellaceae bacterium | reverse complement strand
TACCGGCAAAGACCGGACGCGGCATATGGGTGAAATATTCAGACACGTCGATCGCTTCCTGATCTGTCAACACGCCGCCCTGTCCGAGCATACCGTCCTGATGAACACTGACCGGCATGTTATATTTGACGAATGCCGCAGCTTTATAGGTACGCGCCATACCTGCACCGATGTTGAAGCTGTCATCACCCCAAAGCGGCGGGAAGACATAATCACCGAACTGGTCTTTTTTGCCCTCACCGTCATTGCCGTGACAAACCGCACACTGGGTCGCATAGATGCCTTTCCCCTTGACCGGATCAGGCACCAGTGACTCATCAATTTTACCGGCACCGGATACTTTCACCATGTGCTCTTTCGGCAATCCCTGACCGAGCCATTTCATATAGGCAACCATCGCACCCATTTCTTTGGACTTCGGATCAACTGCTTTACCGTTCATCGAACGCTGGAAGCAGCCATTGATACGCATGACCAGATTAACTTCCTTACCGGCACGCGGCATAACCCGCGGATAGTAATTATAAGCGTTAATATAAGGCGCACCATTATCCAGCTTACCCTGTGCCAGATGGCAGGAGTTACAGTTCAGCCCTGCACCGACATTTTCCGGCAACAGGCGGGCGGTTTCATTGAGCAGACGCTTGCCATACATAATGGCTTCGGCATCCGGTTCCTTGGCGATCAGATCATCGCTCGGGATTGTATATTTTCCGACCACTTTGCCGTCGGCATCCACCACATCATAGGTTGGCAGCGGCGGAGCATCGACACGCGACGGCTTGACCAGAAATGTCCAACCTGCGCCTGCTGCTGCAACGGCCACGACGAGGGCTGCAGCTGTTCCGATCCAGAATTGCTTGCTCATTATTTTGCCTCCGGAACATAATGCACAGGCTTGTGCTCAATCAGATGCCGCATGCGGGCAATATCACTGTCTTTGATATGCGAGCCGTGATTGCCCCAGCCGTTACGGATAAAGTTCAGAATATCCGCAATTTCCTTATTGGTGAGATGAGCAAAGCCCGGCATCTTGAAGACCATCGGATCATGCGGTGTATCAGCCATCGCCGCACCATCCAGCGTCAGCTGGATCAGCGAGCTCGGATCTTCCGCAAAGACAATCGAGTTACCGGCAAGCGCAGGGAAGACACGTTCCGCACCGCGACCGTCAAGACGGTGACAGGCAGCACAATTATCCACATAACCTACAGCACCCGGAGCCGAGAAATCACCTGAACGCAGAGCAGCGGTTGTGACATCTTCCTTCGGTGTCCATTTCTGCGGATGGCTGTCGCGTGCAGGCAGGCTCTTCAGATAGCGGGCAATCGATGTCAGATCATCTTCTGTCAGATATTGCGTACTATGGGCAACCACATCCGACATGCCGCCAAAGGCTGCGGTACGGTCATTACGGCCTGTTTTCAGGAAGTCGGTAATTTCCGTTTCTGTCCATGTAGAAAGACCTGTGCCTTCATCTCGCAGATTTTTCGCATACCAGCCTTCGAGAACCGAACCGGACAGATATTTACCGCTCTTATCATCGTTCAGAGCTGTTTCCTGATAGCCGATACCGCGCGGTGTATGACAGGCGCCGCAATGGGCAAGCCCTTCAACCAGATAGGCACCACGGTCAACCATGGCATCCATACCGTTTGCGGATGTAAATTCACGCGGCTGCGCAAAGGCCAGCTGCCAATAGGCCAGCGGCCAGCGCATATTCATCGGCCAAGGCAAAGTGGAAGCCTGATTGTCCTGCTCAACACTCTCTACGCGTGACATAAAATAAGCATAGAGCGCTTTGATATCGTCATCTTTCACGACGACATAGGAGACATAAGGCATGGCCGGATAGAGCGCCACGCCATCAGGGCGCACACCACGGCGTACGGCACGTTCAAAATCGCCGTAGCTGTAATTGCCGATACCGGTTTTCTTATCCGGCGTAATATTCGTGGAATAGATAGTGCCGAGCGGTGTCTGCATGCCCAGACCACCGGCAAATTCCTTGCCGCCGGGTGCTGTGTGACACGCAATACAGTCACCGGCGCGGGCAAGATATTCACCTTGCTTAATCAGCGCCGGATCCTGAATATTAACGTCAGCTTCCTGCTTTGGTGCATACCAATGGTGCGATGTGACCGCTACAGCGTAGCTTGCGCCAAACAAGCCCAGACCACATAGGACCAGTGTTTTAACAAGCTTCATGTTGAACTCCTGAGTCGTCTTTTCATTTCAGTCTGAGACTGTCAGGAGTGTTTCTCATTGATTCAGATCAATGTTTACCGCTAATCACGATATTTATGTTCCAAAACATAAGAAATATCAGAATGTTAGTTTTTATGAGTGCAAATTCAAAGAAAATTATACTCAAACATGGTCAAGTCGCACAGGCTCCGATCAGGTGACTGAGCCCCACTCTGTCCATGAGCCGTCATAGAGTCGCACATTCTCATAACCAAGCATATTGAGCGCCAGAAACAGAACCGCAGCCGTAACACCGGAGCCACAGGTTGTGACAACCGGTTTATCCTTTTTCACGCCCTGCG
>JAIRVW010000244.1 GCA_031253705.1 Brucellaceae bacterium | reverse complement strand
GCCAGCGTGTGATGATTGCGATGGCGCTATCCTGCAAACCGAAGCTGCTGATCGCCGATGAGCCGACCACTGCGCTCGACGTGACCATTCAGGCGCAGATTTTGCGCCTCATCCGCCTGCTGCAGGAGGAGATGGGCATGGCCGTGCTGTTCATCACCCATGATATGGGTGTCGTGGCAGAAGTCGCCGACCGTGTTCTCGTGATGCGTCATGGTGAAAAAGTGGAAGAAGGTACTGTTGAAGCTGTCTTCAAATCACCGCAGCATCCTTATACCCACGCTTTGCAGGCCGCTGTGCCGCGTCTCGGTGCGCTGAATGGCGAAGACCTGCCGCGTCGCTTCCCGATGCTCAAAGCCGATCATGCGGACGGCAAGCCTGCCGAATTTGAAATCTCCCCGCCGCAGGATACAATCAAATCTAACGAGCCGGTGCTGAAAGTGCGTGATCTCGTCACCCGTTTTGATATCCGCCGTGGCTTCTTCTCCAGACTGGCCGGTCGTGTGCACGCGGTTGAACAGGTCAATTTTGATCTGCGTCAGGGCGAAACGCTGGCACTTGTCGGGGAATCCGGTTGCGGTAAATCCACCACCGGCCGCACATTGATGATGCTGCAGGAAGCCACTTCCGGCTCGGTACACTATCGCGGCAAAGATATCTTCAAGCTGAGCGGCGCTGAGAAACTCGCCGTTCGCCGCAAAATCCAATATGTGTTTCAGGACCCGTTTGCCTCACTCGATCCGCGCCTGACCGTCGGCTTTTCCATTGCCGAGCCGCTGATTACCCACGACCTTGCCAAGGGTGATGAGATTGAAGCCCGTGTGATGCAATTGCTGCGCGATGTCGGCATGCAGCCGGAACATGCGCGTCGTTATCCGCATCAGTTCTCCGGTGGTCAGCGTCAGCGTATTTGTATTGCCCGCGCTCTGGCCGGTGATCCGGATATTCTGATTACTGACGAGGCTGTGGCAGCACTGGACGTTTCCATTCAGGCACAGGTCATCAATCTGATGATGGAACTGCAGGAAAAGCGTGGTCTGTCCTATATTTTCATCAGCCATGACATGGCCGTGGTTGAGCGCGTCTCGCACCGCGTTGCCGTGATGTATCTCGGACAGATCGTTGAAATCGGTCAGCGTCGTCAGATTTTTGAAAATCCGCAACATGCCTATACCCGCCGTCTGCTCTCTGCGGTGCCGATTGCCGATCCGGCACGACGCGACCGCAACAGACCGCTGATTGAGGGTGAAATCCCAAGTCCGGTGCGCAAGCCCGACGATATGCCTGTTGTCAAACCATTGATTGAGGTGGAACCCGGCCATTTTGTAGCCCGCCACCCGATCGGTGACTTTAAATAATAAGTGGAAGGAGAAACGCATGAAACTGAAATCAATTCTGCTGTCATCGGCCTTAGCTGCCGCTGTCATGCTTCCGGGCACCGTTTGGGCAAAATCCCTCACTGTTGCCATTCAGGACAACCTGACCGGTCTTGATCCTGCTGTGGTCAATGACACCCTGTCCCAGACCTCGCTGCGTCTGATCTATCAGGGTCTGTTCGGTTTCGACAAGGATATGAAACTGATCCCGCTTCTGGCTGAAAGCTATGAAGCCAATGACAACGCCACCGAATTCACCATCAAACTGCGCAAAGGCGTGAAGTTCCACGACGGCACAGATTTCAACGCTGCCGCCGCCAAGTTCAACATTGACCGCCTTGCCAATCCGGACAACAAACTGTCCCGCCGCAGCCTTGTATCCATGGTCAAGGAAGTACAGGTTGTTGATGATTCAACAATCAAGCTGACCCTCAAAGAGCCGTTCGGTGCAATGATTGCCTCGCTCGCGCATCCGGGCGCAATGATGATTTCGCCTGCCGCTCTGGAAAAATTCGGCAAAGATATCGACCGCAATCCGGTCGGCACCGGCCCGTTCACCTTCAAACATTGGGCTGCGGATACGCTGGAAGTCGTGAAAAACGACAATTACTGGAAAGAAGGCATGCCGAAAGTTGACGGCGTAACCATCCGTTCCGTACCGGAATCCGGCGCCCGTTTCGCGATGCTGCAGACCGGTGAAGCGCAATACATTCCGACATTCCCGTCTGAACTGATGAAGGCCGTGGAAAACAATCCGAATGTTCAGGTCGAAGCGACACCGTCGATCGTTGAAACCTACGTTGCCATGAATAATCTGAAAAAACCGTTTGATGATCTGCGCGTCCGTCAGGCGCTGAACTATGCGGTTGATAAAGATGCGTTCTGTAAAGTTGTTTCCAACGGTTACTGCTCTCCTGCAGACTCCATCATTCCTTCGGCTCTGGCATTCCATGTGAAAGCCGGTGACTACGCTTTCAATCTCGACAAAGCCAAAGAGCTGATGAAAGAAGCCGGTCTTGAAGCCGGTTTTGAAACCGAAGTCTGGGCTGCTTCCAACACCGGTTCCCTGCGTGCAGCGCAGGTCATCCAGCAGCAGCTGGCGCAGATCAATGTAAAGGTCAATGTCGTACCGCTGGAAGCCGGTGTTGCCGCGCAGAAAGTCTGGGGCGTTGATAAGCCTGAAGATGCAACTGTGCAACTGTATTACGGCGGCTGGTCTGCTTCGACCGGTGATGCTGACTGGGGTATCCGTCCTCTGCTTTACGGCCAGAGCGTCCCGCCAGCAATGTTCAACGACGCATATTATAAAAATCCGAAGGTTGATGCGGCAATTGAAGCAGGTATCGCAACCGCAGATCCGGCAAAGCGTGCAGAAGCCTATGCAGAAGTGCAGAAGCTTGCATGGGAAGATGCACCGTGGATTTTCCTTGGTGTAGGCCAGAACATTGCAGCCAAGAGCAAAAATCTCTCGGGCGTTTACATGCTGCCTGACCGCGGTTTCCTGCTCGAAGACGCCGCTTTTGCTGAATAATCGCATCTGAAAGCGAGTGCTGACCGCTATTTGACGCGTATCTTTTCCGAAAACCGCTTCGCACTTTTCGGGATACGCTTAATACGGTCAGCACAGTTTTTCAGAAAGGAAATCCATGTTTGCCTATCTGATCAAACGGCTGCTGGCCACTGTCCCCGTCATTGCGATGGTGATGGTCTGCGTTTTTGCCTTCGTGCATATGTTGCCCGGTGATCCTGCCCGTCTTGTTGCCGGCCCTGAAGCCAGCGCTGAAGATGTCGCCGTAGTGCGCTCCTCGCTCGGGCTTGATAAACCGCTGCCTGAACAGTTCGCCCGCTATTTTACCCGCGCTGTGCAGGGCGATTTCGGCATTTCGCTGAAAACCCGCCGGACTGTTGCAGAAGAAATCGGCGCCCGTCTGATGCCGACCGTCTGGCTGACCCTGTTCGCCATGCTCTGGTCAACGGCGCTGGGTCTGCTGATCGGGGTTGTCTCTGCCGTCAAACGCGGCAAATGGCCTGATTATGCAGGTATGATCATTGCGGTTTCGGGTATTTCCTTCCCGCCTTTCTGGCTCGGCCTTCTGCTTATCAATCTGTTTTCCGTGCATCTCGGCTGGTTCCCGACCGGCGGTTACGGCACATGGCAGCATTTTGTTATGCCGTCCTTTACGCTCGGCGTCGGTGTTGCTGCGGTGATGGCGCGTTTCACCCGCTCGTCCTTTATCGAAATCGCCCGCGAAGATTATGTCCGTACTGCGCGCGCCAAAGGTGTGCCGGAGCGCCGCGTGATCTGGAAACACTCGCTGCGCAATGCGCTGATCCCGATCATCACCATGGTCGGCCTGCAATTCGGCTTCCTGCTCGGCGGCTCCATTGTGGTTGAGAGCGTGTTCTCATGGCCGGGTCTCGGCCGTCTGCTGGTCGATTCAGTTTCCTATCGTGACTATCCGGTCATTCAGGCGCTGATCCTGCTGTTCTCGCTGCAGTTCATTTTCATCAATATGCTGGTTGATGTGCTGTATGCTTTTGCAAATCCGGAGATCCGCTACAAATGAGTACAACAACTGTTGTGGTGGCACCCACCGAAAAAATGCGCAAGCCGCTGGCTGAATTCTGGCGCCGCTTTAAAAAGCAAAAAGTGGCTGTGATTGCGCTGCTCTTCATCATCACACTGGTGCTGGTGGCAATCTTTGCACCTTTTGTGGCTCCTTATGATCCGACCACTCCGGATTATAATGCCGTGCTGCAAGGGCCAAGCGCCGCCCATTGGGCAGGCACGGATACCTATGGCCGCGATATTTTCAGCCGCATCATCTGGGGTGCGCGGATTTCACTGTCTGTCGGCTTCCTGTCCGTGACACTGGGCGCTTTGGCCGGCGTCTCGCTCGGCATTATCTCCGGTTATTACGGCCGCTGGATTGACTCCGCCGTGATGCGTCTGTGCGATCTGCTGCTGGCCTTTCCGGGCATTCTGCTGGCCATTGCGGTTATCGCTATCCTCGGCCCTGGCATCACCAATGTGATCTATGCGGTTGCGATCTTCTCAATTCCGGTTTTTGCCCGTCTTGCCCGCGGCACCACTTTGCAGCTCAAGCGCACTGTTTATGTGGATGCATCCCGTGCTATCGGTGTCAAAGACCGCGTGATTATGCTGCGCCACATTCTGCCGGGCACCCTGCCGAATGTGATCGTCTATTTCTCCATGCGTATCGGCACCTCCATTCTGACCGCCGCCTCACTCTCCTTCATCGGTCTGGGCGCACAGCCGCCAAGCCCTGAATGGGGTGCCATGCTGGCTGACGGACGTACCTATATGGGTGTTGCTGATCACCTGACCCTGTTTCCGGGGATTGCGATTTTCGTCACTGTTTTGGGTTTCAACCTGTTCGGTGACGGTCTGCGCGATGCTCTGGATCCGAAACTGCGCTCTGACTGACGGTTCTGCCGTTCCAACCGGAACAGATCCCGACTGTTCCGGTCATTTACAACCTGAGGAATACCATGTCTGAAACGACCCCTGTTATTGCACTGCATGGCGGTGCAGGAACAATCCTGAAATCCAATATGACACCGGAGCGTGAAGCAGCTTATCATGCAGGCCTCAAAGCCTGTCTGGAAGCCGGTCTGAAAATTCTGAATGAAGGCGGCAGCGCGCTTGACGCGGCTACCGCTGCCGTGATGGCGCTGGAAGATAATCCGCTGTTCAATGCCGGTCGCGGTGCGGTTTATACCACCGACGCCACCCATGAAATGGATGCTGCCGTCATGGACGGCGCCACCCGCCGCTGCGGTGCGATTACCGGTATTTGCGGCCCGCGTCATCCGGTTCTGGCAGCGCGCGCGGTGATGGAACAGACCGAGCATGTGTTCCTCGCCGGTAACGGTGCCAAGCGCTTCTGTGAAAATGCCGGTCTGGAAATGATGGAACCGGAATGGTTCTCCACCCAGCAGCGTCTCGATGCATTGAAAGCGGAAATGGAACGCCGCCGCCTTGGTCTCGCCGATGATGGTGATCCCGCACGCAAACACGGCACAGTCGGCGCGGTTGCGCTCGACAAA
>JAIRVW010000200.1 GCA_031253705.1 Brucellaceae bacterium | reverse complement strand
CAGCATGAGCTTCTCCACGCTGGATGGTATTCCGATGGCGACACGCTGCGGCAATATTGATGCCGGTGTGCTGCTGCATCTGTTGAGCCAGCAGAATATGAGCACCGATGAACTGACCGATATGCTTTATCATCGCTCCGGCCTGCTCGGTGTTTCCGGCATCAGCGGTGATTGCCGCGATTTGCTGGCAAGTGGCGCGCAAGAAGCTCAGCAAGCAATTGAGCTTTTCACCACCCGTATTGCCGGTGAAATCGCCCGTCAGGCGACCAGCCTTGGCGGATTGGACGCCGTTATCTTCACCGCCGGTATTGGTGAACATCAGCCGGAAATCCGCGCCCGTGTCTGCCGCAAGTTACAATGGCTAGGCCTTGAGCTGGACGATGCAGGCAACAACAACAATGCTTTCCGCATCACCACACCATCAAGCAAAATCGCGGCCTTCATGCTCGCAACTGATGAAGAGCAAGTGATTGCTGCGGAAACTCTCAGCATTTTAAATCAATCCTCCCAATAGGTTAAGGAATTCCGGAATGAATAATCAGACTGGCACCCAGCCCCTTTCTCCTGAGCAGCTGAAACTGACCGACCGTTATTGGCGCGCGGCCAATTATCTCTCTGTCGGCCAGATTTATCTGATGCAAAATCCGATGCTGCGCGAACCGTTAAAGCCTGAACATGTCAAGCCGCGTCTGCTCGGTCATTGGGGCACCACACCGGGTCTGAACTTCATCTATGTGCATCTCAACCGCATCATTAAAGAGCGTAATAAAGATGTGCTTTATGTCTGCGGCCCCGGCCATGGCGGTCCGGGCATGGTGGCCAATACCTATCTGGAAGGCACTTATACCGAAACCTATCCCGACATCACCGAAGATGTTGAAGGTATGCAAAAGCTGTTCCGTCAGTTCTCGTTTCCGGGCGGTATTCCAAGTCATGTGGCACCGGAAACTCCGGGTTCCATTCATGAAGGCGGCGAGCTTGGCTATGCGCTTGTGCATGCTTATGGTGCAGCTTTTGACAATCCTGATCTGGTGGTTGCCTGTGTTGTGGGTGATGGTGAAGCCGAAACCGGCCCCTTGGCCGCTGCGTGGCATTCCAACAAATTCCTCAACCCGAAACGTGACGGCGCGGTGCTGCCGATCCTGCATCTCAACGGCTATAAAATCGCCAATCCGACATTGCTGGCACGTATGTCGGATGAAGATCTGCACAGCCTTTTCACCGGTTATGGCTATGAGCCGTTTTTCGTTGAAGGCCACGAGCCGGAAGCCATGCACCAGCAAATGGCATCGACTTTCGACAAGGCTTTTGACCGTATCAAAGCCATTAAAGAGCAAGCCGACATTAAATCACCGGAACGTCCGCGCTGGCCGATGATCATCCTGCGCAGCCCGAAAGGCTGGACAGGCCCCAAAGTGGTTGACGGTAAAATGGTGGAAGACCATTGGCGCTCCCATCAGGTGCCGGTTGCCAATTGCCGCGCCGATGATGCACATCGCAAAATCCTTGAAGACTGGATGCGCAGCTATGATCCGGAAGATCTGTTTGACAAAAGCGGCAAGCTGAAACCGGAATTGCACGCACTGGCGCCGGATGGTGAAAAACGTATGAGCGCCATTCCGCATTCCAATGGCGGCCTGCTGCGTAAAGAACTGAACACACCGGATTTCCGCAAATATGCGGTCAATGTCACCGAACCGGGTGCGGTTCAGGAACAGACCACCAAAATCCTCGGAGACTATCTGCGCGATGTCCTCCGTCTCAATGATGAAGAAAAAAACTTCCGCGTCTTCGGGCCTGATGAAACCGCTTCCAACCGTCTGGGCAGTGTTTTTGAAGCAACCGACCGCGTCTGGATGGCTGAAACGCTAAACAGTGATGATCATCTGGCCGCCGACGGTCGTGTGATGGAAGTGCTGAGTGAGCATTTGTGTCAGGGCTGGCTGGAAGGCTATTTGCTGACCGGACGCCACGGTTTCTTCTCCTGCTATGAAGCCTTTATCCATATTGTGGATTCCATGTTCAACCAGCATGCCAAATGGTTGCAGGTGGCGCGCGAGCTGCCATGGCGCAAACCGGTGGCATCGCTCAACTATCTGCTTACCTCCCATGTCTGGCGTCAGGATCACAATGGTTTCTCCCATCAGGATCCGGGTTTTGTCGATCTGGTGGCTAATAAGAGCGCCGATATTGTCCGCGTTTATTTCCCGCCGGATGCCAATACGCTGCTTTGGGTGGGTGACCACTGCCTCAAAACATGGAACCGCGTGAATGTGATCGTTGCCGGCAAGCAGCCTTCCCCGCAATGGCTCACCATGGATGAGGCAGAAAAACATTGCGAAGCCGGTCTTGGCAAATGGGACTGGGCAGGCAGTGAAGACGGCATGGAGCCGGATCTGGTCATGGCCTGCGCCGGTGATGTGCCAACCATGGAAACACTGGCCGCCACAGCCATGTTGCGTGAAGCATTGCCGCATTTGCGCATCCGCGTTGTCAATATTGTCGACCTGATGGCGTTGCAATCACCGCAGCATCATCCGCATGGCGTTGCTGACAGTGCGTTTGATGCGCTTTTCACCACAGACCGTCCGGTGATTTTTGCCTATCACGGCTATCCTTATCTGATCCATCGTCTGGTTTATAAGCGCACCAACCACCCGAACTTCCATGTTCGTGGTTTCATCGAAAAAGGCACCACCACAACGCCTTTCGATATGGCGGTGATGAATGAGCTTGACCGTTATCATCTGGCGATTGAAGCGCTCAACCGCCTGCCGCTGGCAGCTGACATTGCCGAACCGCTGATCGCTTCGCTCAAAGCAAAACTGCAAAAACACCACGACTATGTGCGTGAGCATGGTGAGGATATGCCGGAAATCCGTGACTGGAAATGGCCGCATAAACGCGACGCATAAGTCTGATGAATGATCAGACCGGAGCGGTCATTCCGTCCGCTCCGGTCACAACCGCTCTGTTAAGCGGCTCATATTTTAATCAACAGAAACGGATTGCCCCAATGGTTTTGCAGCATGTTGAGAAACGTCTGATCATTCCCCTGCCTGGTAATGAGGATCTTGCGGAAGCTATCGCGACAGCCGGAAATTACCGGCTCGGCGCTCTGGAAACCCGCCATTTTCCGGACGGTGAAAGCTATATCCGTTTTCTGGATGATGTTGAGGGACTGGATGTTGATCTCATCTGCACGCTGGCACATCCGAATGATAATTTTCTGGCGCTGATTTTCGCTGCCGATGCGGCACGCGAATTTAAAGCACGCTCCGTCAATCTGGTGACACCATATCTCGCCTATATGCGGCAGGATAAGCGTTTCAATCCGGGGGAAGCGATTACCTCACGCACATTCGCGCGTCTGATTTCTGCGGCTTTTGACAGTCTGCTGACCATTGATCCGCATCTGCACCGCTATCATGCGCTGTCAGAGATCTACACGATCCCTGCCTTCGCCCTCGCCTCGGCGCCCGTATTGGCCACATGGATCAGCGAGACAATTGAAAAGCCGCTGCTGATCGGCCCCGATGAGGAAAGCGAACAATGGGTAAGCCAGATCGGCGAACTCTCCGGTGCCCCTTTTACGGTTTTGCGCAAAACACGTTACGGCGACCGCAATGTGGAAATTCACATGGGCGATCTCTCACAATGGCAGGGCAGAACGCCGGTGCTGGTGGATGATATCGCCTCCTCCGGCCGCACAATGGTGGAAGCCGCCACACAGTTGCAAACACAAGGCCTGTCCAAACCTGTTTGCGTTGTCGTGCATGGCCTCTTTGCCGATGATGCCTATGAACGGCTGAGTGCCATTGCAGAAAAAGTCGTCTCTACCGACTGCGTCCCGCATATCAGTAATGCCATATCCGTCGCGGATCTCATTGTGGAGGCGATTGAAGCCTCCGCAAAACAAAACGCCGGCTAACAGGAAAGCGCACATCATGCTGACATTAAAACCTCTTGGTGCCGCCGGAACGGTCACAGGTTCCAAACATCTGCTCTCCCATGGCAACCGCAATGTGCTGATTGATTGCGGGCTGTTTCAGGGTCTGAAAAACCTGCGTGAACTCAACTGGGACAGCCTGAGCATACCTGCACGTGAGATTGATGCGGTTATCCTCACCCATGCGCATCTTGATCACAGCGGCTATCTGCCCCGCCTCGTGAAAGACGGGTTTCGTGGCAAGATTTATGCAACGCCTGCCACCAAGGATGTCGCCGAGCTGATCCTGAAAGACAGTGGCCACTTGCAGGAAAAGGATGCTGAATTCCTCAACCGCCATAAGCTCACCAAACACGCTCCTGCCTTGCCGCTTTATGATGTGCGTGATGCGGAACGGGCGCTGGCGCATTTTTCAACTGTGGAGTTTAACCAGACCATCACCATTCTGGACGGTTTGCGTTTCCGCTTCCGTCACGCCGGTCACATTCTCGGCGCTGCCAATGTGCAGATCGACTGGGCAGGCAAGCGTATCGTCTTCTCCGGTGATATCGGCCGCTACAATAACCCGCTGATGCCTGATCCGGTTTCCGTGGAAGAGGCCGATTATGTTGTGGTTGAATCCACCTACGGCAACCGCCTGCATGATGAAGGCGATCCGGCCGAGGCTCTTGGGGCAATTACCGAGAAAACCGTGCAGCGCGGCGGCACATTGGTGATCCCGTCTTTTGCAGTGGGACGTGCGCAGGAGCTGCTTTATTACTTCTGGAAGCTGAAGCAGGCCGGACGTTTAAGCTCTGTTCCGATCTTCCTCGACAGCCCGATGGCCATTGATGCAACCACATTGATGAGTAAGCATATGCAAGACCATAAGCTCAAACCCGATGATGCCCGCGAGGCCTATAAGATCGCGCGCTATACGGAAGATGTCGAAGCCTCAAAAGCCATCAACAATAATCCCTATCCGAAAGTTGTTATCTCCGCTTCCGGTATGGCGACCGGCGGGCGCATTCTGCACCACCTGAAAAATTACGGCCCTGATATGAAAAACACTATTCTGCTGGCCGGTTTTCAGGCGGCAGGCACGCGCGGGCGTGCTTTACGCGACGGAGCCAGGGAATTGAAAATTCATAATATGTGGGTGCCGATCAATGCGGAAGTTGCCCATATTGATACGCTCTCTGCTCATGCCGATGCCAATGAGCTGATCCGCTGGCTGTCCGGCTTTAAAAACCCGCCGAGAAAAACATTCATTGTTCATGGTGAGCCGGAAGCATCCGAAGGTCTGCGTGTACGTATCGGCCGCGAGCTCGGCTGGGACAGCGTTGTGCCGCGTCAGGATCAGGAATTCATACTATGAGCATCGTTCATTGTGATCACCCGCCGCTGAAAGCCAGACGGCTCGGGCTTTTCACCCATGATCAGGCAGTGGTGATTATGCGCACGGATTGCCCAGCCTGTCATTCGGCGGGACTTTCCTCCCGTTCGCATGTGCAGGTCAGCGCCGGTGATAGATCGATTTATGCGGAATTGTTGCAGATCGACAGTGATCTTCTGGCACTTGATACAATCGGCCTGTCGCAGACCGCTTGGGATTTGCTGGGTGTTGCAGAAGGTGACGAAGTGGAAGTGAACCACCCGCCAGCGCTCACGTCACTGTCTTATATTCGCAGCCGCATTTACGGCAACCGCTTCAGCTATGAAGGCATCAGCGCGATTATCGAAGATGTGGTGGCGCGACGTTACACAGATGTGCATCTGGCGGCTTTTCTGACTGCCAGTGCCACGCCGCCGCTGGACACGCAGGAAACCATTTATCTCACCAAAGCCATGATCGGTGCCGGTGAGCGGCTCAACTGGGATAAGGAGATTGTCCTCGACAAACATTGCGTCGGTGGCTTACCGGGCAACCGCACCACACCGCTTGTCGTAGCAATCGTCACTGCCCACGGGCTGACCATGCCTAAAACATCATCACGCGCCATCACCTCCCCTGCCGGAACAGCAGACACGATGGAGACCATGACGCCGGTTGATCTGGAGCTCGGCAAGCTAAAAAAAGTCGTGCGCGAACAAGGCGGCTGTATGGCATGGGGCGGTGCTGTTCAACTCAGCCCTGCTGATGATGTGTTCATCCGTGTCGAGCGTGATCTTGATATTGATACGGAAGGCCAGCTTGTCGCCTCTGTGCTCTCAAAGAAAGTCGCCGCAGGTTCCACCCATGTGGTGATTGATATTCCGGTCGGTCCGACGGCAAAGGTCAGAAGCATTGAAGCTGCAGATCAGCTGGCAAATTTGCTGACAACTGTCGGCAAGGAATTCGGCCTGACCGTTGCCTGCCTTTATACGGATGGTACGCAGCCGGTGGGCAAAGGCATTGGTCCCGCACTGGAAGCACTCGATGTGCTGGCTGTGCTGCGCAATGAAGACGGAGCGCCGCAGGATTTACGCGAGCGCGCGGCTGTTTTGGCGGGTCTCGCACTGGAAATCGGCGGTGTGGCGGCAAAAGGCGAAGGCACTGCACTCGCCCTCGAAACCATTGCCGATGGCCGTGCATGGGAAAAATTCCGCGATATCTGCATTGCGCAAGGCGGCTTGAAAATTCCTGAAGCCGGCGAGCATATCTATACGGTTACAGCGCCATTTGATGGCATGGTCAGCAATATCGATAACCGCAATCTGGCACGCGTTGCCAAACTTGCCGGTGCGCCGCGCGCAACAGGAGCCGGTATTTATATGGATGTGCGCCTTGGCGATCCGGTACGCAAGGGACAATCTCTCTTCAGGATTTATGCGGAAGCACCGGGTGAACTCGCTTATGCGGTGGAATTTGCACAAGAAGCCGAAACACTGATTGATGTTCAGTCTGCAATATAAGCATTGCCAGCATAATCAGGCCGGCTGAACAGCAGATTGTCTGGCCGGTCTTATACCAAGGTTCTATGTATCAACGGATTGATTTCTGATTAAACGGTCAAAATTAAAACAGATAAGACTCACATCAGAGTATTCATTATTAAGATGCTTATAAATAATATACAGTCAAAATTCAGCACTGTATCTGCTGAAATAGTACAGCACCGTTTATGGAAGTTTTTCTCCGTGAACCAGCTGCTCTACTTCGGTATAAGCACGCATCGTCAGCTCATTATGATGTATCATCAATTCGGTTGCTTCTACAAACCGGCGATTAATGACCGCTTCCATCAAAGCCGTGTGCGGAGCCAGAGAATATGCTGTTTCAAGTGCCGGTGATTTTTTCAGCGCATCAAAAAATGCGTCCGGCTCTGAATGGGGCAACAATGCACGTAAAGCCCGCACATGTCTGCGCATATGATCCCGCACCTGATCATAAAACCGGCTGAGCCACGGAGAACGGTTTGCAGCCATCAGTGATGAATGAAAGGTGTCATGAAGATGCGTCCAGGCAATGAATGTTTCCAGATCCCGGATATTTTCCAGCGGAGACACTTCACGCGACAGACGATAATGAGCAGCAACAATACCGGCTTCCCATTCCTGATCACCGAATTCCATCGCCTCACGCAGCAACTGCAATTCGATGATATCTTTGGTCTTGGTCAGATCGGCCATTTCTTCTCTGGAAACAGGAGCGACAACATAGCCTTTATTGGCTGTCGACTGCACCAGATGTTCAGCTTCCAGACGCGACAATGCTTCACGCAATGGTGTCCAGCCGAGTCCGTAGGTCTCACGGATTACGCCGAGTTTGAGCGGGGATTTCGGAGCCAGCCGCGCTTCCAGTATATCCCGGCGTAAAATCTTGTAAGCAAAATCTGATTTAGTAACTGTTTCTTGACTCACTGCCATGTTCCCTTCGCTCCAACTTCTCTCACAATTGAGCGAAAAGTAAAATATATATAATTGTATACATTATCGAAAATATCAGTATTTTTTATAATACCTGTAAGTACTAACAAACAACAACTGAATATATTTATATATTTTGCACGCTCTAAACCAAGAAAACGAGCTTCGTCAATGCATATTCTCATACAAGGGGTTAAAATTATGTCCCAATAATTTAGTCAAAATGATGACTGCTTTTATCCATTTCAATCTTAAATTTGCTTTTAAATATATCATATTAGCTATTCGACACAAAAGCATGCTGTCGCCGAAAACAGCCGGCATAGCGTTGGCTATTGTGCAACATAACGATTTAAAGTCATCAATTCAGCCACATACGCGAATATCATCCGGCAAAACGAAATAATGGCCGATATGACATTTTTAAATCTGTTGAAAACTTTACAAAGCGCAGCTTAATCCCGCCACAAATATAAAATTTCTGAGAAAAATATAAAAATTGGACGAAATTTACACCGTTCTGGTTGCATATCCGGCGCCGGAATTCAGTCGTGTTTTCTCAGCACCCCTTAATGCGTAAGTTATGATAAACTAATATTAATGATAATATCGACGTCCATTGTAAGAATATTATTCCTTCAAGATGAACAATACCGGTAATTTATACTTCATTTTTACCGCAATACATAGGCATAATATCCTATATATTCATTATAAATCTCCGCAGGCGGGATAATTGATCAGCAGTATTTTTTATCAAGCTCGACATTCAGCGCCTGACGCATCTCCTCTGCCACCTCTTTCAGTGTGGTTGTGAAACGGTCAATAATTTTGGCCTGATGGCTCTGCGGCTGACGCCATATCACCAGATTATAAGAAATAGCCGTACTCAGCCTGCGCATAACCATACCGTGACGGGCATGGCTTGCCGCAGTCAGCGGATTGATGATTGAAACGCCGATACCCGCTGCCACCATTGCACAGACGCTCGTGGCTGTTGTCGTTTCAATAGCATAGCGGCAGGACACATCTGCATCAGCAAACATATTATCAATCTTGCGACGGAACGGATCGTCCTGCGAAAAATAAATGAAAGGCACATCCGCAAAATCCTGCGGTGTAATGCTCATCTTCTCAGTCAGCGGATGCGCTGCAGGCAAAATGCAAACAAGATCGCTGGTATCAATATGATCCGCCTGCAAACCCGGATATTCGATTTTGCCTTCCGTGATACACATATCAAAAACCATTGTGGACATTTCATTATGCAATGAAAGCTCTTCATGAGAATGCAGAGACAAATGCACAGACGGATGTTGTTTGAGAAAGCGCCGCGCGACATGCGGGATAATCGTTTCCGCAAACGCCGGAATTGTTGCAATACGGAAGTTTGCAGCATTATGGGTGCGGATTGTGGAAGCCGCACGGCTGATCTCATCCATACCGATAAATGACCTGCGCACCACCTCATGCAGCAGCAGCGCCTGATTGGTCGGCGTGAGACGCTTGCCGAAACGGACAAACAGATCAAAGCCGATCCGCTTTTCCATCTCCCGCAATTCGCGGCTGACCGTCGGCTGCGATGTGCCGAGCACCGCCGCTGCCGCCGTCATGCTTTTATTGATCATAATTGCTTTGAAAAGCTCAACCTGACGCTGACTTAACCGTGCCATGCAATCCCCCTCCCAGTGATGTTGCATACCGATTTTTTCTGTTTGTGCAGACTATATACACAATTCTCGCATATCAGAAATGAATAAATGCGGCCTAAAAAGTATTTAACATTAATAGAAAACTTTGTGATCATAAATCACTTATGCTGCTCTCTGAGCATATACGGGGGAGTTTTCAAAAATCATACTGGTCGGCACAAAGCACTGAAAATCAGTGATTTAAATGCCTGACACAGACCGTCTGCTTCATCGCGGCCGGTTACTTGTCCGCATAGAAAGCACAGCCGCACAGCGCTGCAATCCTGCGACCGGAACAAAACAGATCAATGCAATACGGAACCGTATTGCAAAGGAGAACGGCTGTCTTGCTGCCGGCAAAACAGACCTGAGAATAACACCGGAACCGGTGGGGGTATCGTCACGAATAATCAGGGGCACTGCTCCTTCTGACATTCGTGACAATCGATCAATGGGAGTTATTATGCTGAAGAATTTTAAAACCATACTGGCGGCCGGTGTCGTCAGCATTGCAATGCTGTCACCTGCATTATCCGACGGCATGCTGCGGATTTCCAACAAGGAAGACCCGAAAAGCGCCGACGTACAGAAAACAACCGACGCCTATACGGTTCCGTTGAACATCTATGACCGTCTCATCGAAGTGGCGACAACCGGCTCCGGCCAGTCCAAACTGGTTCCGGGTCTGGCGGAAAGCTGGGATGTTTCCGAAGACGGTAAAACCTATACTTTCCATCTGCGCAAAGGCGTGATGTTCCATAACGGCGAAGAGCTGAAAGCCGATGACGTTGTTTTCACCTTCGACCGTATGCTCGACCCAAAAACCATGGCGCTGGGCACAGAAGTGCTTGATTTCGTGCAGGGCGCACAGGATCGCCTCGACGGCAAGGCAGATAAAGTCAGCGGTCTTGAAGTTGTGGATGATTACACTGTTAAAATCACGCTGAAAGAGCCGTTTGCAGCCTTTGCATCGCTGATGGCCAGCCCTCAGGTGTCGATTTACAACCGCAAATTTACCGAACCTTTGGGTGACCAGTTCGGTCTGTCACCGGAAACCACCAATGGTACCGGTCCCTTCAAGCTCACAGAATATAATCTCAATGATAGTCTGATGCTTGAAGCCAACAAGGATTATTACCGCGGCGCACCAAAGCTGGATCGCGTTCTGGTTCGCATCGTTTCCGATTCAGAAACCCTGCGCCTGCTGTTTGAGGCTGACGAGCTTGACGTATTCGATCTCGATTACGCCATGACCCAGATGCCTTATTTCTTCTCCAGTGAAAAATGGAAAGACCAGATCCGCTCCGGTCAGCAGGTTGGTATTTACTACTACCACATCAACCAGAAGCAGAAGCCTTTTGATGATGTCCGCGTGCGTAAAGCCTTCCAGATGGGGATCAACCGTCAGGAATTGCTGGACAAAAACTTCTACGGCAAAGGCGCGCTTGAAAACGGCATCATGCCGCGCGGTCTTGCCTGTTATGCTCCGGTCAAGCCGATCGAATATAATCCTGAAAAGGCAAAAGCCCTGCTGGCAGAAGCCGGTTTCCCGAACGGTCTCGACATCAATCTCGTTCAGGTCAGCAGCTGGTCGTCCAAATGGACAGATATGAATCAGGTCATTCAGGCACAGCTGAAGAATGCAGGCTTCAATCCGCAGATTAAGTCGATTGATGAATCCGCATTCTATTCCATGCGTCAGGGCGGCACGATCGACAATTATCCGCAGACATGGGCTGCTGATTTCAACGATCCGGATAACTTCTTCTCCACCTTCTTCAGCAAAAACGGCACATCTGTGCGCGGCTTTAACAATAATGATCCGGAAGTCTTTGCCGCGATCGAAAAAGCCCGCACCATGACCGATGTCGAAGAACGCTGCAAACTCTACCAGCAGCTCAGCGAAAAGATCGTGCATGACGATGCGGCATGGGTTCCGCTCTTCAGCCCTGAGCACAGCTATGTCGTACAGCCGCGCGTCAAGAACTTCGTCGTTCCGTGGAACGGCTGGAGCGATATGAGCTACTACGAAATGGAAGTAGAATAAGACTTTGGGCGGGGCAGATACCCTTTCCTGTCCCGCCTGTTTTTTCCCGTCACTTTATTTATGCCCTCTTGCTCCGGTCTCGTGCTGTGAGCAAACCATGAAGGATTCCCTTCTATGCTGTCTCTTGTGATCAAGCGCATTGCGATTTCGATCCCTGTGCTTATCGGCATTACGGCACTGCTTTTTGTTATGCTGAATGTCATACCGGGTGACCCGATTGCCCTCCTCATGAAGGAGCACGCCAATCCCGATGTGATTGAGCGGGTTCGTGCGCAGATGCATCTCGATGATCCGCTGATCACCCGCTATTTCCGTTTTCTCTTTGCCGCCCTGCAAGGCGATCTGGGAACGTCGATTAAGCTCAACCGCAGTGTCACCACGCTTATTCTCAATGCATTTCCCAATACGTTGCTTTTGGCGGTCTGCGCCGCTCTCGTTTCATGGGTGATCGGTATTCCTGCCGGTATTATTTCGGCCGTGCGCCGCGATTCCGCGCTTGATCATTTCTTCATGGGCTTTTCGCTGCTCGGCGTTTCGATGCCGATTTTCTGGTCGGCCTTGCTGATGCAATATATTTTTGCGCTGCAGCTGAAATGGCTGCCGGTTTCCGGCTTCTACGGTTATCAATATGTCATCATGCCTGCCATTGTGCTGGGCTGGAGTTCAGCCGGTGTTATCGCCCGCCTCACCCGCTCAAGCCTGCTGGAAGTGATGCGCCATGACTATATCCGCACCGCCCGCTCAAAAGGCCTGCATGAAGTGCGCGTTATCACCCGCCATGCCCTGAAAAATGCGCTTATTCCTGTTGTCACCATCATGGCTATTCAGGTGGCAAGCCTGCTGTCCGGCGCGGTTATCACCGAAGCGATTTTCGGTATCCCGGGTGTCGGCCGTATTTCCATCAATGCCATTCAGGCTCGCGATATGCCGCTGCTGCAAGGTTCTGTGCTGTTCGCCACAGTGCTCGTTATTCTCGGCAATCTCGTCGCCGATATTCTTTATTCTGTTCTTGATCCGCGTATCCGCCATCAAATGAAGGGAGCAGGCAAATGACCGGCGCAACACATATTGCAGATGATGCTTCCGACACGCTGATTGCGGAAAATACACAGGCCGACAGCTTTCTGCGTGATGCCATCCGCGCTTTCCGCAAAAACCGTATGGCCATGATCGGCTTCTTCATCGTCGTCCTGCTGTTCTTCGTCGCCTTCTTTGCGCCGCTGCTCAGCCCGCATGATCCCTATCGCGTCGCCATGGATGAGCAGTTCCTGCCGCCGTCCATGACCTATTGGCTCGGTACCGATAATTTCGGCCGCGATCTGCTCACCCGCATTCTCTACGGCGCACGGATTTCGCTGATGGTCGGTCTGATACCAAGCTTTATCGCTCTGGTTCTCGGCACAATCATGGGCATTATCAGCGGCTATTTCGGCGGACGCATCGACTTCGCCATTATGCGCATGGCCGATGTGATGATCTCCTTCCCTTCGCTGCTGCTGGCAATGGTGGTGATGTATACATTGGGCGCGAACCTGTTCAATATTTTCATCGCTCTCAGCCTCGTCGGCTGGGCGGGTGTTGCCCGTGTCGTGCGCTCACAAACGCTGGCCGTGAAAGAAAAAGAATATATGGAAGCCGCGCGTGCCAACGGCACCTCCAAGCTTACCATTATGATCCGCCATATTTTCCCCAATGTGATACCGACGCTGATTGTTCTGTTTTCACTGAGCATTCCTGAGGCAGTGATGTGGGAATCCAGCCTCAGCTTCCTTGGCGTCGGCGTACAGCCGCCGGAAGCAAGCTGGGGACTGCTGGTTGCCAAGGGTAAAGAATATCTCTTCTCTGCCCCTCTGGTCGCAATCATGCCGGGTGTCGCCATTCTGATCACCGTACTGGCCTTCAACTTTATCGGCGACGGCCTGCGCGATGCGCTTGACCCTTACATGAAAGATTAAGGGGGAAACCATGTCAGACGAAAAAGAACTCTTAAATATCAATAATCTGCGCACGGATTTCTCCACACGCAACGGACCTGTCCGTGTACTGGATAATGTGTCCTTCTCTGTCAAACGCGGCAAGATTATCGGTCTTGTCGGCGAGTCCGGCTCAGGCAAAAGCATGACCGCTCTGTCCCTGATGGGGCTGGTGCCGTCGCCTCCGGGCACCGTCAGTGCCGACAGTATTATGTTTGGCGACAAGGATCTGAGTAAACTGACACCGCGCGACATGCGCAAAATTCGCGGTCAGGAAATCGCGATGGTGTTTCAGGAGCCGATGACCTCGCTCAACCCTGTGCGTACCATGGTGCAGCAGGTGGGTGAGCCATTATCCATCCAGACTAATCTCAGCAAAAAAGCGATCCGGCAAAAAGTGCTGGAAATGTTTGAGTTGGTCGGCATTCCTGAACCGGCCGCCCGCCTTGATGCCTATCCGCATGAACTCTCCGGCGGTCTGCGCCAGCGCGCGGCAATTGCCATGGGGCTGATCTGTGAGCCGAAACTGCTGATTGCCGATGAGCCGACCACCGCGCTTGACGTGACCACACAGGCACAGATTTTGCGGCTGATGGTCTCCCTGCGTGACCGGATCGGCACCGCTATTCTGATGATCACCCATGATCTCGGTATCATTGCCGAAATGTGTGACGAGGTGAATGTCATGTATGCAGGTCAGGTGGTGGAACAGGCCAATGTATTTGATCTGTTTGACCGGCCGTCTCATCCTTATACGCGCGGACTTCTGGCCTCGATCCCGAAGGCTACAGAAAAACGCACCGGCGACCGTCTGAGCAGTATCAAAGGCGTTGTACCTAATCTGGCACAACTGCCGACCGGTTGCCGTTTTTCCCCGCGCTGCGGTGATGTCATGCCAATTTGCATGCAAAAAGCTCCTGAACTGACCGATCTCGGTAACGGCCATACAGCCCGTTGCTGGCTGCATGATAAAAAGGAGGTGCATCATGCGTGATGCTCTGATTTCAACCTCTGAACTCAGCAAATATTACTATTTGCAAAACGGCTTTTTCAACAAACAGCCGAAGGTTGTGCGTGCCGTTGACGGTGTGACCCTCGATATTTACGAGCAGGAGACCTTCGCGCTTGTGGGGGAATCCGGCTGCGGTAAAACCACATTCGGCCGCGTGATGCTGCGCCTTCTGGAACGCAGCGGCGGCAGCGTGAAATATCGCGGGCAGGATCTGGGGGCGCTTGATGATGCCTCCATGCAGGCACTGCGCAAGAAACTTCAGATCATCTTTCAGGATCCTTATGCCTCGCTCAATCCGCGTATGCGGGTGAAGGATATTCTGGCAGAACCGCTGCGTGCCCATAAATACGGCACTGCGGCAGAAATTACCGCGCGCTGTCAGGAATTGCTGGAAATGGTCGGCCTGCGCCCGCATGTTCTCAGCCATTATCCGCACCAGTTCAGCGGCGGACAGCGCCAGCGTATCGGTATTGCCCGTGCGCTGGCCAATAATCCGGAATTTGTGGTCTGTGATGAAGCGGTCTCAGCGCTGGACGTTTCCATTCAGGCACAGGTGCTCAATCTGCTGCGCGATCTGCAGGAAAAACTGCGTCTGACTTATCTGTTTATCACCCATGATCTCAGTGTGGTGCGTCAGTTCGCCGACCGTGTGGGCGTGATGTTTCTGGGACGACTGGTTGAGGTCGGCACCACGGAAGAACTCTTCACCAATCCGCGCCATCCCTATACGATGTTTCTGATCTCGGCAGTGCCGCGTGCAGATCCGCATCAGCGCAACCGTGAAAGGCCAATTCTGACCGGTGATATTCCGAGCCCGATGAACCTGCCGAGCGGCTGCCGCTTTCAGACACGCTGCCCGTTTGCGCAGGATATTTGCCGCAAAGAAGATCCGGCTCTGACAAATCATGACGGGCGTATGGTTGCTTGTCACCTCCCTCTGCCGCTACAAGCATAACGGCACAAATAAACCTGCTTCTGATAAGAGGAAAAGACTGTGGATCTGGTGGTTAAACACATAGGCGATAATATTTATCAGGCTGAATACGGCGACAGGAAATGGCGCTGTGCTGTCGGGCCGAACGGTATCAGAACCGACAGCTGTGAAGGCAGCGGTAAAAGCCCTGCCGGACGCTGGCCGCTGCGTCAGCTGTTTTATCGCGCAGACCGGATTGCAAAACCGGAAAGCTGCCTCAAATCCACAATCATCGCCGAGGATATGGGCTGGTGTGATGCACCTGCGCATCCGGACTATAACAAACTGGTCAAGCGACCGTTTGATGCCAGCCACGAAGAAATGTGGATGGAAGCCGATGTTTATGACGTTGTTGTTGTGCTTGGACACAATGATGCTCCGGTCGTGCCGGGAGCAGGCAGTGCAATTTTCCTGCATATTGCCCGTCCGGAATACACGCCGACGGCCGGATGTGCAGCTCTGTCAAAAGAAGACCTGCTGGAATTTCTGGCAATGGCAACACCTGAAACCCATCTGGAATTTGTCGCACAGGATTAATTCCGGCGGATAAAAACATGCCGGCTGATCCCTATCAGTCGGCATATGCTATTGATGCTCTGTTCAGGCAGGCAAGGATATGCCTGCAATCTCGCAAGCTGTGAGAAACAATACGTCTACACCTTTCGCCAGCTGATCATAATCAGTCCATTCTTCAGGCGCATGGGAAATCCCGTTTCGGCTTGGCACAAAAACAAGACCGGTCGGAGCGAAATCCGCCATAATCATCGCATCATGACCTGCACCGCTCACCATTGTCCGGCTTTTCAGTCCGAGCGCATTGGCGTGATATTGCAAACGCTCATGCATCTGAGCAGAGAGCGGAACCGGCGTAATGTAAATTTGCTGCTCGACATCCACCGACAAATCATTGCCACCAGCACGTTCAATCACATCGCGTGCCTGATCCAGCAGCGCACGCACCACAGTGTCTTTTGGTGCGCGGATATCCGCAGTGAAAATCACCTTGTCCGGAATGACATTGGCACCACCCGGATGCACTTCCATTTTACCCACCGTCAGTACCGCATCTTCGCCGATCCTGCGAGCTAACTCCGGCAATTGCGACAGTGCGGAAACCGCGCCGACCAGCGCATCACGACGGGCATTCATCGGTGTGGTTCCGGCATGTCCGGCCTGCCCGCGAAATGTCGCTTTCAGCTGACCAAGACCGACAATACGGTCAACAATGGCCACATCATCACCGCTGTTTTCCAGCACCGGCCCCTGCTCAATATGCAATTCGAGAAATGCATGGACCGAGCCTGCTTCCCGCACGGCCTCATGCGCGCGTGCCGGATCAAGACCATAAGCCTGCATGGCTTCAGCCACCGTAACACCGTCATCATCCGCGAATGTCAGCAATTGTTCCATATCCACCTTGCCGGTGAGAATACGGGATGCCAGCAAGCCGCCGCCGAAGCGCGTGCCCTCCTCTTCAATCATCGCAATGAATTCAACCGGACGCTCCGGTGTCAGACCGCGCTCGTTGATCAGCACAGCGATCTCAATACCGGCAATCACACCCGCCTGTCCGTCGAACTTGCCGCCATTGGGCACACTGTCAAAATGCGAACCGATCAAAAGTGGTGCCAACTCAGGATTACGCCCTTCTAAACGCCCGATCAGATTACCAACAGCATCTTCACGCACCACAAGACCGGCGGCCTCCATCTGACCACGCAGATAATCACTCGCCTGACGGAATTCCGGACTATAGGTCAGACGCGTCGTTCCCCTGTCAGGCGTTGCATTGAATTGATCCAGACCGTCAATCAGGATTTGGAGGCGTTGCGGATCAGAATATTGTGTCATTTCAGGAACCTGCAAATATGGCGGCCGATGCATTTGCTATCAGCACTGTCATCCGGTTTTGAGAAAAATCAGACTGTTGCGCCCGCTATCTTTTTCAGAATCTCACCGGCTTTTGTCCAAAGGATTGCACTGCCTTCACCGGCAAAACAAGTCCGCTCTGCTGACGGGAACCGTTTCAGCAGGGTCGCTCCGAAATCCGGCGAATGCACGGGGCTTGTATCTTCAAGGCCGTACCAGAGATAAACCGGACAGCTAACCGCCTCCGCTTTGAACGGCCATGGTGCCATAGCGAGAATTGTATCGCGTGCATATCCGGCAGCACCCTGACGGAAACCGGCAGCCAAAGCCTCTTTATAGGCCGGTGCAAAATCAGCGGAAGCATAATAAGCACGATCCTGCGACCCGCTCATCATTTCAATCATCTGCCACAACCATTCCGCAGTGGCACCGGCGGCGATTTCTGTCTCCAGAATTTCCGGCTCCGTTTTTGCCCGCTGCACCATTGCCGCCACCGGCTCCGGCAGTAATCCGAAGATCGCGGCA